>NZ_CBIFYV010000039.1:0-17755 GCF_966187215.1 Thermophilibacter sp. | reverse complement strand
CATCAGACGGGGGTGAACACGTGTATGTTGCCCCCCCCCACTCCCCCCCCCCGCTTTTGTGGTTCGCGCCTTTTTCGGCCCCGTGTCCTTCTCGCCGCGTGCCTCGGGTTCTGCGTCGATGCCCCCCGCTTGTGGCCAGTGCGCTCTGCACGCGCCGGTAACCCTGGTTGTGAGCAACATGTTTGATGGAAAGAGCGCGAAAACATAACGTGTTTTGCTCACAACCGAACAAGCGCTGGCATTTCACGGATTGGCCGGGGAATCGCGGTCGCTGATTGTGGATCCATATCAAAGATGTTGCCCACAACTACCTCGACTGCTGCAAATCGGTGCGCTTGTCTGACGTGCGATGCTATTTCTCGCACAACCGCTTGGATTCTGGCGTGACGTACGAGGACATGTTGATTGTGTGACGCGTCTCGCCTGCTGCGTAAGCAGCATATGAAATATAACTATATATCGAATCAAAATATTGTCCATAGCTCTGTGTGAAGAAAGGTTACGCGTACCTTTCGGCTAGCTGACAGCTAGCTCCCCTTCGTGCCGTTGCAGGGTTCTCGCTATGCTTCGCCCTCATCGGATGGAGGGAGACGGCATGGGAGAGGGAATCTGTCTCGGGTTCGAGAGCGCCCAGATGGCGTGGAGGCAAGTGGGATGGCGCATCGCCGAGAGCAACCCGGCGGATGACACGCGTCCGCCGCTGCTCGTGCGCATCCTCTTCTACAAGGGGAGCGGCCTTGACCTCAGTCCGATGCCCGAGCGGACGCGCATCATGCGGGCTCCCGCTCGGGTCGACCCCGGAGCCTATGAGGCCCTGCGCGAGCGTGACGCCGCCCTTGCCGCGGGCGCGCACCTGTGCGTTTCTCGCCGGAGGGGCCGGCGCCACGTTGCGGGTGCACGGACGCACCTCGTGAGCGGGCGCTATCCGCCGGGCGCCTTCTTCCGTCTTGCCAATGACGTGCTCGTGGCATCGCCGGAGCTCACCTTTCTGCAGATGGCACGGACGGTCGACCTGATGGACCTTGTCGTCTATGGCTTCGAGATCTGTGGATACTACGCGCGCGGCGGGCCTTCCTCATTTGTCAACTGCCCGGCGCTCACGTCCGTTGCCCGTATCGCCACGTTTCTCGATCGCGTCGAGCGACTCCGGAAGAGTCGCGGTGAGGGGATGCCGTGGGGAATGGTCGCCGCGCGACGGGCGCTTGCTTGCGTGCGTGACGGAGCGGCATCGCCGGAGGAGGCGGTGGTGACCATCGTCCTCTCGATGCCCAGTCGATTGGGCGGGTACGGGATTCCTGCCCCGGCCCTCAACGGGGCGGTGAGGCTGAGCACGGCGTGCGCCGACCTCTTTGGGATTGACAGCTTTGTATGCGACCTGAGCTGGAATGGTGGCCAGCATGTCCTCGAGTACCAGGGCACCCAGCACAAGCTGCGAAGCAGGAGGCGCTACGACCTGCGCAAGGGTAACGTCTTGGTGGCAGACGGAAGGGACGTGATCGAGATGAACCGCGACATCCTGAAGGCGCAGGGGCTCATGGACGAGGTCGCCAAGTCACTGACGCGCGTTCTTGGGAGGCGTTGGAGGCGCCCGAGCGCAGAGATCGCGACAAGAAGAATTCGCCTGAGGAACCGTTTGATTGCTGATTTGAACGGCCCTACTGCGGATGAAGGCGCCGTGTTCTGACGGGTTGTGAGAACGGCGGGATCTGGTGTCACCGAGCGGCTTGAATTCGTTGTCTTGCGTGATGTTGTGGGCAACAAGATTGATGGCGTGCGCGCGCTCAGGGGACCTGGGGGTGGGAATTGTCTCTCACAGAGGACTTGTGAGCAACAACTTTGATGTGCATGGGGCTTAGGCATCAAAGCCGTTGCTCACAACGGGCGTGTTTGAGCGGGAGCGAGAAGAACGCGGGGCAAGAAGAGCGGCGGGGTCGTTGGGCTTCTCGCCCTATTGGAGCTCGACGGTGGTGCCGAGGGTGTTGGCGGGAAGGGTCTGCAGCCAGTAGCCGGGACAGGTCCGCGTCAGGGCGGCGGCCACCTGGGCGGCGGCCTCGTCGCCGTCGGCCACGGCGACCATCGTGGATCCGGACCCGGAGATCATGAACGCGCACGCGCCCGCCCCGAGCGCCGCCTCGCGCAGCGCGTCGTAGTCGGGGATGAGCTTGGAGCGGTACGGCTCGTGCAGCCGGTCGTGGCACGCGGCCGCCATGAGCGCCGCGTCGCCGGTCTCGAGCGCGCGCACCACGGCCACGCAGCGGCCCATCTGCCACACGGCGGTCTCGCGGCTGACCGTGTCGGGCAGCACGCGGCGCGCGTCGGCGGTGCGGACCTCGTAGGGCGGCGCGATCGCGACGAAGCGCAGGTTGCCCGCCACGTCCATGCGCGTGGAGGTGGTGACGTCGCCGTCGACGAACGAGCTCACGAGCCCGCCCAAAAGCGCCGGCGCCACGTTGTCGGGGTGCCCCTCGATCGCGCACGCCAGCTCGAGCGCGCGCTCGCGGTCGAAGCCCCCTCCGGCGAGCGCCATCGCGCCCGCCACGCCCGCGATCACGCACGCGGAGCTCGAGCCCAGCCCGCCGGAGAGCGGGATGGGGGAGAGGATCGTGATGCGCAGTGGCGCCGCCTCGAGGCCGAGGGCGCGGCACGCCTCGAGGTAGCTCTGCCAGACGAGATTGTCCTCGCCGCGGAAGCGCTCCTCGCAGCCGTCCACCTCAAGGCGCTCGGCGGGCGTCATCAGAAACGTCGCCGTGAGGTCGAGCGCGATGCCCAGGCAGTCAAAGCCCACGCCCACGTTGGCGCTCGTGGCGGGCACGCGCACGATGGCGACCGGTCGCTCCCGCCCGTCCGCGCCGATCACAGGAACACCCGCGCGCAGGCCGACTCGACGAAGGCGCCCACGCGGTCGGGGTCGCACTCGTCGTCGTGGAGCACCTCGCCGGCGCGCAGGCCCGAGAGCTGCGGCGGCGCGGCCACGCCCGTGAGGTGCTCGAGCGCGTCCATGCACGCGAAGCCGTTCATGCCGTCGGTCACCGTGCCGAGCGCGCCGAGCACGTCGGCGGAGAACTTGTACGGGCTCGCCGTGGAGAGGCACACGCGCGCCGAGCCGTCGCGCTCGAGGCCGTCGAGCACGTGCTTGGCCACGGCCGTGTGCGGGTCGATGAGCACGCCGAGCTCCTCCCAGGTGGAGCGGATGGTCGCGCGCGTGGCGTCGTCGTCGGCGCGCCCGAACGAGAAGACCTCGCGGATCCGGTCCATGACGCGGTCGGGCACCGTGTAGACGCCCTTCTCGGCGAGCTCGCCCATGAGGGAGGCCACGAGCTCGCAGTCCCCGTCGGAGGCGTAGTAGAGCAGGCGCTCCAGGTTGGACGAGACGAGAATGTCCATCGAGGGCGAGATGGTCTTGTGGAACGGGCGGCGCCGGTCGTAGGTGCCGGTGGCCAGGAAGTCGGCCAGCACGTCGTTGGCGTTGCTCGCCACCACGAGGCGGCGCACCGGCAGGCCGAGGCGGCGCGCGTAGTAGCCGGCGAGCACGTCGCCGAAGTTGCCGGTGGGCACGCAGAACGTGACCTCGTCGCCGACCGCGATGGCCCCGCGGCGCACGAGCTGCGCGTAGGAGTCGAAGTAGTAGCTGACCTGCGGGGCGAGCCGGCCCACGTTGATGGAGTTGGCGCTCGAGAGGGCCACGCCGCGCGCCGCCAGGCGCTCGGCGAGCGCGCGGTCGGCGAAGAGGCGCTTGACCTGGCCCTGGCAGTCGTCGAAGGTGCCGCGCACCGCGCACACGGCCACGTTGCCGCCGAGCTGGGTGACCATCTGCAGGCGCTGGATGTCCGAGACCTTGCCGGCCGGGTAGAACACCGTGACGCCCATGCCCCCCACGCCCGAGAAGCCGTCGAGCGCGGCCTTGCCCGTGTCGCCGGAGGTGGCGGTCACGATCATGATGCGCTCGCCGTCGGCGCCGCGCGCCACGCCCATGAGCTGGGGCAGCATCTGCAGCGCCACGTCCTTGAAGGCGCAGGTGGGGCCGTGGTAGAGCTCGAGCAGCCAGTCGTCGCCGAGCGGCGTCACCGGGCAGACGGCCTCGGAGTCCCACTGCGCGCCGTAGGCGGCGTCCACGCAGGCGGCGAGCTCGTCGGCCGTGTAGTCCGTGAGCAGCGTCCCCAGCACGGCGCGCGCCGTGGCGTGGAAGCCCTGGGCGCAGACCTCCTCCAAAGCGACGCCCGTCTCGCCGAGCTCGTCGGAGACGTAGAGCCCGCCGTCTTCGGCGATGCCGGCGAGTATTGCTTGCTTGCTTGTTACGGATTTCGCGTGCGAGCGCGTGCTGTGATAGAACGAGTCCAAAGTGTGCTCCTTGTGTCCGGGCGAGCGGTGCCGTGGATGCAAGTATCATAGCCGCAGTACCGGACGCACGTGTCGCCTGACACAGACTCGAAAGATTGGACGCCCATGAAGATCGCCCTTCTCGGCTACGGAACGGTCGGCCGCGGCGTGGACCGCATCATCCGGGAGCGCGTGCCGGACGTCGAGGTGACGCGCATCCTCGAACTGCCGGACCGCCTGAGCGACCCGCGCATGACCGCGAGCTTCGACGAGATCCTCGCCGACGACGCCGTGGAGCTCGTGGTGGAGTGCATGGGCGGCATCGAGCCCGCGCACACCTACATCGCCTCCGCGCTGCGCAGCGGCCGCCACGTGGTCACCTCCAACAAGGCCGTGGTGGCCGCCCATCTCGCCGAGTTCGCCGCACTCGCGCACGCCGCGGGCGTGGGCCTCTACCTCGAGGCGGCGGTCGGCGGCGGCGTGCCCTGGATCGCGGGCATCGAGAAGGTCCGGCGCGTCGACGACGTCACGTCCTTCTCGGGCATCATGAACGGCACGACCAACTACATCGTGGACGCCATGCGCAAGGAGCGTGCCGACTTCGCCGAGGTGCTCGCCGAGGCCCAGCGCCTGGGCTACGCCGAGCGCGACCCCTCGGCCGACATCGACGGCGTGGACGTCCGCAACAAGACGATAATCTCGGCCTCGGTGGCCTTCGACGTGGCGTGCGAGAAGGACCTGCCCACGTCGGGCATCCGCAACCTCACCCTCGCAGACCTCGAGCTCTTCTCGGCGCACGGGCGCACGGTGAAGCTCCTGGGCCGCGGCGTGGCGGGCAACGGGCGCTACGCGGCGGCCGTGGAGCCGGTGGCGGTGGCCGCAAGCAGCCTCGAGGCCGCGGTGCCGTCCAACTTCAACCTGCTCACGCTCGACGGCACCACGGTGGGCGAGCTGCGCTTCTACGGCCAGGGCGCCGGGAGCCTGCCCACCGGCAACGCCATCGTGCAGGACGTGCTCGACTGCGTCACCGGGGCGCGGCGGCCCGTCTACGACTTCTCGCGCGCGCTCGCCTACGACCCGTCGCTCCTGCGCTCCGACTACGTGCTGCGCACGACGGCGGCTCTCGACGGCGAGCCCTACGGCCCGGGCGCGCTGCTCGTGCGCGACCTCACGGCCGAGGGCGCCCGTGCGCTTCTCGACGAGGCGCTCGCCTCCGATCCCACGACGTTCATGGCGGCGCTGCCGCGCGAGGACTAGGGCGCGTCTCGCCCGCCCCGCCCCGCCCCGCCGCCCAGCCAGGAAGGACACTCTCCCGCATGATCAAGATCGCCAAGTTCGGCGGCTCGTCGGTCGCCTCGGCCGCGCAGTTCCGCAAGGTCAAGTCCATCGTCGAGTCGGATCCCGACCGCCGCTTCGTGGTGGTGTCGGCGGTGGGCAAGCGCGACTCCTCCGACAACAAGATCACCGACCTCCTGCTGCTCGTGAACGCCCACATCCAGTACCACGTGGACTGCACGGCCCTTCTCGCCGACATCGAGCAGCGCTTCGTGGACATCGCCGAGGAGCTGGGGCTCAAGTGGCCGGTGCGCGACCGCTTCAAGATCTTCGCCGACAACATCAAGAAGCACTCGCCCGAGTACATCGTGAGCCGCGGCGAGTGGTTCACCGCCCATCTCATGGCCGAGTACCTGCAGATGCCCTTCGTGGACGCGGCCGACGTGGTGGTCTTCCACCACGACGGCAACGTGGACATGGAGCGCACCGCCGCGCGCCTCAAGGACGTGATGGTGCGCGAGGGCTCCTTCGTGCTGCCCGGCTTCTACGGCGCCACCGTGGACGGCCAGATCAAGCTCTTCCAGCGCGGCGGCGGCGACATCACGGGCGCCATCCTGGCGCGCTGCGTGGACGCCGGCCTCTACGAGAACTGGACCGACGTGTCCGGGTTCCTCTCGGCCGACCCGCGCATCGTGGAGCACCCGCGCTCCATCCGCCGCATCACCTTCGACGAGATGCGCGAGCTCTCGTACATGGGCGCCTCGGTGCTGCAGGAGGAGGCCATCTTCCCGGTGCGCGAGGTCAACATCCCCATCCAGATCAAGAACACCAACCGTCCCGAGGACGAGGGCACGATCATCCGCGAGAAGGCCAAGCCGGGCGAGGACGAGCACCTCATCACCGGCATCGCGGGCAAGCGCGACTTCATCTCGGTGCACGTCAAGAAGGCGCACATGTCCGGTGAGGTGGGCGTCGTGCGCCGGGCGCTCTCGATCTTCGAGCGCTACGGGGTGTCGGTGGAGCACATCCCCACGGGCGTGGACTCGTTCTCCGTGGTGGTCAACGGCGCCGACGTGCGCGACTCCATCTACTCGATCATCTCCGACATCCGCCGCGAGCTGGAGCCCGACGACATCACGATGGTGGACAAGCTGGCGCTGCTCTCGGTGGTGGGCCGCAACATGTCCAAGCGGAGCGGCACCTCGGGCAAGGTCTTCGGGGCCCTGGGCGACGCGGGCATCAACATCCGCATGATCACGCAGAGCTCCCAGGAGATCTCGATCATCATGGGGGTCAACAACGAGGACTTCGAGCGCGCGGTGCGCGTGATCTACGACCGCTTCGTCCGCGACGAGATGGTCACCGCCGAGTGACCCGCCGCGTGGAAAAGGGACAGTCCCTTTTCCACATCCGACCACAGGAAAGGACCAGCCAATGAGCGAGAAGACCGTCGCCGTCCTGGGCGCCACCGGCGTGGTGGGCCAGCAGATGCTCCAGTGCCTGGAGGAGCGCAACTTCCCGGTGGGGCGACTCGTGCCGCTGGCGAGCGAGCGCTCCGCGGGCAAGCCCGTGCGCTTCCGCGGCGAGGACGTGCCGTGCGAGGTGGCGGCGCCCGAGGCGTTCGAGGGCGTCGACATCGTGCTCGGCGCGGCCGACGACGCCACGGCCAAGCGCCTGCTGCCCGAGGCCGCGGCGCGCGGAGCGGTGTGCGTGGACAACTCCCACGCCTTCCGCATGGACCCCGAGGTCCCGCTCGTGGTGCCCGAGATCAACGCCGCCGACATCGCCGACCACCCGCGCGGCATTATCGCCAACCCCAACTGCGCTACGATCATCGGCCTGGTGCCGGTGTGGCCGCTGCACCAGGAGGCGGGCGTGACGCGGCTCGTGGTGTCCACCTACCAGGCGGCCTCCGGCGCCGGCATCGCGGGCCTGCGCGAGCTCGAGCGCGAGATGCGCGCCGTGGCGGCCGGCGAGCCGGTGGGGGAGACCGCTCCGTTCCAGTACCAGCTGGCCGAGAACCTCATCCCGCAGATCGGCGGCTTCAACGAGGAGGGCTACACCTCCGAGGAGATGAAGATGCTCAACGAGGGCCGCAAGATCATGCACCTGCCCGAGCTGCGCGTGAGCTGCACCTGCGTGCGCGTGCCGGTGGTGCGCTCGCACTCCGAGTCGATCACGGCCGAGTTCGAGCGGCCGCTCTCCGTCGAGCGGGCGCGCGAGCTGCTGGCGGCGGCGCCCGGGGTCAAGCTGGTGGACGACCCGGCGGAGAAGCGCTATCCGATGCCGCTCGAGACCTCCGACCAGGACCTCGTCTGGGTCGGCCGCGTGCGCCGCGACCTCTCGGCGCCCGAGGGCGTGAGCGCGCTCACGTTCTGGTGCTGCGGCGACCAGATTCGCAAGGGCGCGGCCACCAACGCCGTGCAGATCGCGGAGCACCTGCTGTAAGGAGACGCGCATGGCCCTTCTCGCCAGCTACTACCTGCCCGGCTTGCACGTCGAGGACCGCTCGATCGAGGTTCCGCTGGACTGGCGCGGCACCACGCCCGCGAGCCTGGCGGGGGCCGAGAAGGACGCGCCCGCGTCGGAGATCCTCGCCGAGTCTGCGGCCGAGTCCGCCGACCCCGTACTCGCCGGCCGTTCGCTCAGCCTCTTCTACCGTGTGGTCTGCGCGCCCGAGAACGTGGGTCGCGACCTTCCGTACCTGGTGTTCCTCCAGGGAGGCCCGGGAGGGGCCGGTCCCAGGCTCACCTCGCCCACGAGCGACGGCTGGGTCGCCGAGGCCGTGCGCCACTTCCGCGTCGTCCTGCCCGACCAGCGCGGCACCGGGCGGTCGAGCCGCGTGGACGGCGCCGCGATCGCGCGCGAGGGCGACGCGGCGGCCCAGGCGCGCTTCCTCAAGCGCTTCCTCGCCGACTCGATCGTGCGCGACTTCGAGTACCTGCGCCTCTCCGAACTGGGCGGCGCGCGCTGGGTCACGCTCGGCCAGAGCTACGGCGGCTTTCTCACGCTCACGTACCTCTCGACGTTCCCGGGCGCGGTCGCGGCGAGCATGACCTGCGGCGGCATCCCGCACGTGCCGGCGAGCGCCGACGAGGTCTACGGCCGCACGTTCGGTCGGATGGTCGCCAAGACGAACCTGCTCTACGAGCGCTACCCGGAGGACGAGCGCCGCGTGGCGCTTCTCGCCGACCGGCTGGCCGCGGGCGAGAAGGTCCTGCTGCCGGACGGCTCGCCGATGACGGTGCGCCGCCTGCAGGCGCTGGGACAGGGTCTGGGCATGAAGCCGGGGCACGAGCGGCTGCACAACCTGCTCGACCTGGCCTTCTCTGCGGGCGACGGCTCGGCGGACGCAGCGCTGGCCGCGGCGGGCGGTGACGCGGCGCGCGTCGAGGTCTCGCCGGCGTTTCTCGCCGGGGCATGGGGGACGACCAACGTGGTCGAGAACCCGCTCTACTGGGTGCTGCAGGAGCTCATCTACGCCGACGGCGAGCTGGCGCGCCCGATCGCGTGGGCGGCGGAGCGCGCGTGGCTCTCGCGCCCGGAGTTCGCCACGGACGCGCGCCCGCTCATGCTGACCGGCGAGGCGTGCTTCCCGTGGATGTTCGAGGAGATGCCGGAGCTGGCGCCGTTCGCGGGCGCGATGGACGCGCTGATGCGCGATACGAGCTTCGGCCGGCTCTACGACGAGGCGCAGCTTGCGGCAAATGAGACCCCGCTCCAGGCGGCCGTCTACTTCGACGACTTGTACGTGGACTCGGGGCTGCAGCTCGACACGCTGGCGCGCGTGGGCGCGAGCCACGCGTGGGTCACTAACGAGTTCGAGCACGACGGCCTGCACGGCGACCGCGTGTTCAGGCACCTGCTCGGCGAGCTCCGCGACCGCGGCGACCTGGCGGGCGTGCTATAGGGGTGGCTGCGGGCGCGTGCGGTGCCCGTCCTCCTCGATTGATTAACCCACAAAATCTGACATTCACAAACCTTAGACGTGCGATTATATGAATATGAAATCATTTTTTGCGGGTTGTTGCAGCGCCGATAAGGCAGGCGAGAAGCGCGCGGCGAGAAGGACGGAGGCGCACGATGGACAACGGCATGCCCGGATGGGCGGCGTGGGGGAGCCTCGCCGAGGAGCAGCTCGCCGGCGAGGCGCGGGCGCTTCTCGACGAGAGTCGCCGCGCGCCCGTGGGCCGCGCCCGAGTGGAGCGCCTACTCGACCTCTACGGTCAGCGCTACGACACGTTGCCCGGTTATCTCAGGGACATCGTTGGTGAAATCGAGGTCAGGGACTGAGCCGGTTGCTACAGGTAGAACCGCAATGACTCTTCGCCGAATACCTCAATCCACCGCTCGCATATGTAGCCATGGTTGAGGCGAATGACTTTCGCGAGGTCTCTGAGGTCCTTCTCGGGAATATGACTATGGTTGTTGGCCAGGATGCAGCCGCCCGCGGCGGTAAGCCAGAATTTGGTGGCGTTTTCGGTCGGTCTGTTTGGTGCCACATGGACATGCACGGGCTCGTTGGGCTCGCCCATCCAAAAGAAGACGACGTAGCGTCCAATCTCGAGGATCTTGGGCATCAGGCGCTCAGCTTCTCGTCACGCGGCCTCTCGGCAAACTCAAGAATGAGCGGTGCGTTGTTCCTGATGAATCGGTCAAGTTCGTCAAGCTCGGCCTCGCTGAATCCGTCGACCTTGCTCCAGCGATACGAGGGGAGCAGGCACTGTGCAGAGTCGAAGCCCATGTCACGCGGCCGCTCGACGTACACGTCCACCGTCCCGTCCTCATGGGGATCGGAATAGGCAAACTGCGTCTCGTCCGCAAGCTTCACATAGGGCCAGACCATGGTGACCTCCCGTCTCTGCGCAATTATACCCAGCCAGCCGGCAGGGGAGCTCTCTCACAATTCCGCAGACGCAGTGTGTCTCTGCACACCTCTGCGTGACGTCTACCACACGCCGTCGAAGCCCGTCGACGCGGAGATGCGCAGGCGCGGCTCGGCGAGAAAGTCGATGAGCTGACCCCATGTGCTCGTAGACGCTTGCGGGATGCACGTCGGCGTAGGAGTAGACGGTCTCGTCCGTCAGCGCGATTTCGTATCTGTGGAGCTCGTCGCTAGTCGGCATCACGAGCCTCGCGGATTCTCTCGACGTCTGCCTTTGCCTGGGACCATGGGCGGGCGCGTCCGTTCACTAGGTCATCGTATCCGTGAGCAATCGAGTGCTTCACACGCATCTCGTGCTCGCGCAGACCCGCTGCGGAGGAGAACTGCTCGTCAAACGCCTCGGCGTCCATGACAACGAGGGATGCGCTTCCGTTCTTGGTCAGGTGGATCGGGCTCTTGGTCTCGTGGCACTCGTCCGCGATCGCGCTGAAGGTCCGAGACGGGCTTTACGGTCGGCATCAGAGTCATCTCACAAGAAGTGTGTAGAACCTTATAGATATAATGCATAATATTATATATAAGCAGAAGACTCTGACATCAGATCAGGCAAGGTACGGACGACGGGTGCACCGTCTGCGATTGAACGCTGAGCTACGCGACTCGCCATCCATGGTGACCCTCCTAGCGAGAGCGTATTCAGCTGATTTGGAAACGTCGTCTCTTATAATGAATGGAAACAACCGCTGCATATGGGAAGGCAAAGATGCTCGAATCGGACAAATCGGTACGTTGATACAACTATGGCCGCCTACGAACTGGTGCTCGGCGTCATCGCGCGCGAACCCATGCATGACGCTATCATTAGGACGAAAACAGGGGCATGTCATTTTGTCAGGCGAGCGAAACGAGCAGCCGTGAATATAGGCATATGTGTGAATAAAACCGTGCGGGGGGGGGTGCTCCAGGTAGGGGCGCCTCACTAAACGAGCGTCGATTAGACCCTGATGCTCCATGCGATGCGGTGGTGGTGCAGTGAACACCGCCTTCATCGACAACCGCACCCACATCCTCAAAGACGACCTCGTTGAAGCCGTCCAAGCAGGCGACCGGATGTCCGTCGCCGCCTCGGTCTTCTCGATGTATGCCTTCGATGAGCTAAGAGATCAGCTCGAGTCGCTCGACGAGTTTCGCTTCATCTACACCGAACCGACCTTTGCCAAGGAGCGCACCAAGAAGGAGCAGCGCGAGTTCTATATCCCGCGCCTCTCTCGCGAGCAAGGTCTCTACGGCACCGAGTTCGAGATCAAGCTGAGAAACGAGCTCACCCAGAAGGCTGTCGCCTCGGAGTGTGCTAGGTGGATTAAGAAACGCGCCCACTTCAAGTCAGCTAGAGAGGGCAACGCGCCCGTCACTTCGGCGCTCACTGTCTCGGGACACGATGACGCTGTCACCTACCTGCCCGTGAGTTCCTTCTCTGTAGGTCAGCTCGGAGTTGGCGGCCATCCTACGACGACGGGCATTCAGCGCATCGACACCGCGTCCTCCCGCTCGTTTCTCCAGATGTTCGACCAAGCTTGGGAGAGCGACCAGCTCGAGGACGTCACCGCAACGGTCATCGAGAACATCGAGCAGATGTACCGCGAGAACGCTCCCGAGCTCGTCTATTACCTGGCACTCTATCGCATCTTCCACGAGTTCCTGGACGACGTCTCCACGGACAACCTGCCCAAGGAGGGAACGGGCTTTCGCGACAGCAAGATCTGGAGCCTGCTCTACGATTTTCAGAAGGACGCGGTGCTCGCCATCATCAACAAGCTGCAGACCTACAACGGCTGCATCCTGGCGGATAGCGTGGGCCTGGGCAAGACGTTCACGGCGCTTGCGGTGATCAAGTACTTCGAGTCGCTCAACCGCAACGTGCTCGTGCTGTGTCCCAAGAAGCTCTCGGACAACTGGATGACCTACCGCAACAACCAGCGGAACAATCCCATCGCCGAGGACCGCTTGCGCTACGACGTGCTCTATCACACCGACCTCTCGCGCAAGCGCGGGAAGACCGTGACGGGGCTCGACCTCGAGACCATCAACTGGGGCAGCTACGACCTCGTGGTCATTGACGAGTCGCACAACTTCCGCAACGGCGAGGACACAGCGACGGCGGCGAAGGATGGCGAGGGTGGTACCGAGAACCGCTACCAGCGTCTGCTCAACCATGTGATTCGGGAGGGCGTGCCCACGAAGGTGCTCATGCTCTCGGCGACGCCGGTGAACAATCGCTTCCGCGACCTGCGGAACCAACTTGCGCTCGCCTACCAGGGTGACCCGGAGGCATGGTCGGAGATGCTTGGCCTCTCCAACAACATCGAGCAGGTGTTCAGCAACGCCCAGCGTGTCTTCAAAGCCTGGTCGCAGCAGCCGGCGGAAAATCGCACCACCGAGTCGCTCATGGACTCCCTCGACTTCGACTTCTTCCGCGTGCTCGACGAGGTGACGGTCGCGCGCTCGCGCAAGCACATCCAGCGCTACTACGACATGAGCGCCATCGGGCCGTTCCCCCGGCGCAACGACCCTATCTCGATCTACCCCGACCTCACCACGCAGGAGAACGGGGCAACCTACAGCGAGATTGCCGGTTCGCTTAGCCTGCTGAACCTGGCCGTCTACATGCCGTCGCAGTACCTGCTCCCCTCGGCAGTGTTCAAGTACGAGGACAAGAACGGAAACCTCACTACGGGCGGGCGCGAGACGGGCGTCCGCCGTCTCATGGCAGCCAACCTGCTCAAGCGGCTCGAGAGTTCCGTCTCGTCGTTCCGTCTCACGCTCGAGCGCGTGTTCTCGCTCATGAACACGACGCTCAACACCATCGCGGTGTTCAAAGAGATGGGGGCGAGCGGAGAGGCGTCCGTCGATGTGTCCAACCTCGCGCAGGGTTTTGACCTCGATGCCGACGACAGCGAAGCGCTCGACTTCTCGGTGGGCGGGAAAGTGCAGTACGACCTGCGTGACCTCGACTGGAAGACCTGGGAGCGCGACATCCGCGACGATGCCCAGACCATCGAGGGTCTGCTCCACATGATCGACGGTATCGATGCGGAGCACGACGCCAAGTTGCTCAAGCTCGAGAGCCTCATCACCGAGAAGATCGCGCACCCCATCAACCCCGGCAACAAGAAGGTCATCGTGTTCACGGCCTTCGCAGACACGGCGGACTACCTCTATGAGCACATCTCGGCGTTTGCGCAGGAGCGGCTGGGGCTCGGCGTGGCCGAGGTCACAGGCGCGGGCGGCGGCAAGACCACGCTCGAGGGCATCCGTGGCGACCTTTCGGAGATCCTCACCTGCTTCTCGCCGGTGTCCAAGGAACGTGACAAGGTGTACCCGCGGCTGGCAGGCAAGGATATCGATATCCTCATCGCCACAGACTGCATCTCCGAGGGCCAGAACCTGCAGGACTGCGACTATCTTGTGAACTACGACATTCACTGGAACCCAGTGCGCATCGTCCAGCGCTTCGGCCGCGTGGATCGCATCGGCTCCAAGAACGAGATCATCCAACTCGTCAACTTCTGGCCTTGCGAGGACCTGGACAACTACATCCACCTAAAGGGGCGTGTCGAGGACCGCATGCGCATGACGGTCATGACCTCCACCGGCGACGACGACTACATCAACGAGGGCGAGAAGGGCGACCTCGAGTACCGCAAGCAGCAGCTCGAGCAGATGCAGCACGAGGTTGTTGATCTCGAGGACGTCTCGGGCGGGGTCTCAATCACCGATCTTGGTCTCAACGACTTCCGCATGGACCTGGTGGCCTATCACCAGGAGAACCCGAACATAGACCGCGTACCCACGGGCATCGACGCGGTGGTGAAGGGCGACGATCCGGGCATCATCTTCGTGCTGCGCAACGTCAACCAAGCGCTCGACGCAAAGACGCGCAACCAGATCCATCCGTTCTATCTGGTCTACGTGCGCGATGACGTTGAGATCGCCCACGGCTACCTTGACCCCAAGGACACGCTCGACGCCATGCGGCGCCTCTGCCGCGGCAAGTCCGAGCCGGACGCCGAGCTCTGCCGCGCCTACAACAAGGCCACCAAGAACGGCCGCGACATGCGCGCCGCCTCGCAGCTGCTGCGCGCTGCCATCGAGTCCATCGTGGACGAGAAGGCCGAGGCGGACGTTGATAGCTTCTTCACCGGCGGCACCACGAGCTTCCTCGAGAACGACGTGGCGGGCCTCGACGACTTTGAGCTCGTGTGCTTCTTGGTGGTGAGGGCCCGTGGCTGAAATAACCCTGGGCCTCCCGAGCACCGTGCTCGTCGGGCGCGCGATGCCCAAGAAGGCGTTCTATGAGCACCTCAAGACGACAGCGGCGATTAAGGACGAGTTCGTTCAAAAGATTGAGCGCATCGAGCTCGTTGCCGCACTCAAGGAGACGACCGTCCGCATCCCGGCGGGGGAGAAGATCGTCGAGATCGACGTGCTGCACCTCGAGCTCAAGGCGGCCGAGGTGCCTTGTGCCGCCATCGAGCTCATCGCACGGTCGGTGCCCAACAAGGTGCTCTTCGCCTGCACGGCGGGCGATGAATGCAAGCTCCACGTGCTGCGTGACCGTCTGCGTGAGACGGCATGGATGCCTGGTTCCGATGCGCGTCTGGAGCTTGCCGGGTCGAATCTGGACGAGCTCTGGGACAGCCTGTGCTCGCAGGTGGTATTCGGCGATGCCGACCCCAGAGACTTCGCAGGGCGCCTTGCGTGTGCGAACGAGCTAGCCTCGTTACGCAGCCAACTGGAAAAGCTGCGGAAGCGGCATGGCAAGGAACGGCAGATCGCAAAGCGCAATGCCCTTTGGGATGAGATAAAGGCAACTGAAAATCGAATAGCAGAACTGGAGGCGTGCTGATGGAGCGCGTAGACCATGCTACCCCGAACATTCTGGACGAGAACGTCGAGAAGCTGGCGGAGCTCTTCCCCGAGGTGGTGACCGAGGTACGTGAGCCGGATGGGAGCCTGCGCCACACCATCGACGTTGAGGCATTGAAAGCGCGCGTGGGCGACGTGGCCGAGGATCAGCGCGAACGCTACCAGTTCACCTGGCCGGGCAAGCGCGATGCCAAGCAGGAGGCGTACCGTCCTATCGACAAATGCCTGCGTCCGTGCCCTGAGGAGAGTGTGGACTGGGACTCCACCCAGAACCTCTACATCGAGGGTGACAACCTCGATGCCTTGAAGCTCCTGCGCAACACCTATGCTGGCAAGATCAAGATGATCTACATCGACCCTCCGTACAACACGGGGCACGACTTCATCTATGATGACGATTTCGCTCAGACGAAGGCTGACTACGACGCCGAGAGCGGCGACTACGACGATGAGGGTGGTCGCCTCGTTGCCAATCCTGAATCCAATGGTCGCTTCCACTCTGACTGGTGCTCGATGATGTATCCACGCCTGCTGCTCGCGAGGGATCTATTGAGTGAAGATGGAACTCTACTCATTAGCATAGATGAGCGGGAATTATGTAACCTTCAAGCAGTTTGTGATGAGGTTTTTTCAATGCGGGGGCGTGTCGCGACCTTTGCTTGGACGAAAACATCCACTCCACCGTCTCTCTCGTATAAGAATCGGAAAACGATTGAATATGTTCTTGCGTATGAGCGCGTGCCAAGTTCAGACAAATACTACGGTTCGCAACTTGATAATGGAGATGCTCCGTTGCTAAATAGCGGTAATCCGCTCAAGACACTTCTGTTTCCTCCTGGCGTGATTGAGTTTCCTTGGATGAAGAAGGGAACGATTCCTGCTTCTAATGACGGCAAGGTAAGTTTTACCACTCCGATTTCCGTTGACAGCCATCTGAACCGGAATGCAATTAACCTGACTGGATCTTTCAAGTGGACGCAGCAAACTCTCGATGAAGAGATTTCTCATGGGACGACGTTTATCGTTAAAAGCTCTCAGTTTTCAATTCGTTTTCAGCGTGCTGCTGATGAGTCGTCATACAAGGCACCAAATAACAATTTAGAGTTGAATATGAAAACTGGGGTAGGGACCAATGAATCCGCCGTTTCCGAACTAGAGAGACTTGGGATGAAGGAGCTGTTCGATTATCCAAAACCTATGTCTCTGGTAAAACAGCTTGTTAATATGAGGGTGGCAACTGATAAGGATGCTCTCGTTCTCGACTTCTTCTCCGGTTCTGCCACCACCGCCCATGCCGTCATGAAACTCAATTCCGAGGACGGCGGCAACCGCAAGTTCATCATGGTGCAGTTGCCTGAGGTCTGTGACGAGAAGTCGGAAGCCTTCAAGGCGGGCTACAATAACATCTGCGAGATTGGCAAGGAGCGCATCCGGCGCGCGGGCAAGAAGATTGTTGAGGAGATCGAAGAGCAGAACAAGCAACTTAAGCTCGGTGAAGAGCCCAAGCGTGTGCCCGACATTGGCTTCCGCGTATTCAAGATCGACTCGTCCAACTTTGAGGACGTCTCGGCGGAGCCCGGGCAGATTACGCAGCAGGCGCTCGTGGGCCTCGCCGACAACCTCAAATCCGGCCGCACGGCGGAGGACATCCTCTTCCAGGTGATGCCGCAGTTCCAGATTCCACTCTCAGCCGCAATCGAGAAGCGAGACATCGACGGAGCGACGGTGTTCGTCGTGGACGAGGGCCGCTTGGTCGCCTGCTTCGACCAGAGGGTTCCAACGGAAGTCGTAGTTGCCATGGCAAAGATACAGCCCGACTACGCCGTGATGCGCGACGCCTCGTTCGCGGGCGACGATGCCGTCTCCAACTTCGGTGAGCTCTTCAAGACCTACAGCCCGGCATCAATTTGCAGGGTACTTTAGAAACAAGTTAATGTCAGAGAAGGGAAGTAGACACGATGGCCTATAAGAACAAGACTTATGTTGCTTTTGATGGCGATACTGATATGAGGTACTTCAATATATTGAAAGCTTGGAGGAACAATAAGGAAATTAATTTCGATTTTTACGACGTCCACTCAATTAATACGGCGCGCGATACGAGTTTGACCGAGTCGATAAAACGTCAGCTGCGTGAGCGTTTTGACAACTCAAAGCTGTTTTTGCTGCTTGTGGGTGAGAAAAGGGGCCTCGGACATTTCCTTGGACGGGCCTACGCGGCCAGCCCCAGCCGTTTCCTGCGCCCCCTGATCGTGTCGTACACGGTCGCGCCGCCCTCCCTGAAGGCCTTGAGCCGGCCCTCCCGGTACCAGCGGACGTAGGCCCCGAGGGCCTCGACGAACGCCTCGGCGG
>NZ_CBIFYV010000038.1:0-18080 GCF_966187215.1 Thermophilibacter sp. | reverse complement strand
TCGACAGGAAGAGGAGGGCGGCGTAGGATACGGGGCGGGGCTGCGGGCCCCGGGGACGGCCCTACACCACTTTTCGTGACGCGACTGAGAAACCCTCCGACTTCCCGTGATTCTCGAGCGGCACGGACCTCCCGCCGACGCGAACGCCCCGACGGGCAATCCCGTTCAGACGACGGAGACATGGGCACGCCGCACGGCGAGAAGCGCCGGCGCGGTGCGCGTCCGTGCGCGTTCGTGACGCCGCGGCGAGACGGGCCCGGGCTCCCACGCCGCCCGCGGGCGCGAACGCGCCGTCCGCCGAGTCCCGTGACGGGATGCGGCCACCCGCGCGGGCCGCCACCTGCGGCGTCAGCCTCGTGCTCGCCAGCGGTCGGGCAGCGGTCGCGCGGGCGCCCTACGCTGGCCTCCCGACCACGAGCGAAGGGAGAGCGGACATGGCACTGAGATGGGACGAGGCGCGGCTGGTGGTGACCTGCGGCGAGATGCCGTCGGAGGAGGAGCGCGACTCCTGGGGCGACGACTTCATCCTCTGCACCCTGCGCCCCGAGGAGGTCGATGACCCCGAGACGATCCAGACGGTGCGCGACTTCGTGTTCGAGAGAACGCTGCAGGCGCGCCGCGACCGCCTCGAGGAGCTTCTCGACCCCGACGCGGGGCTGCCCGAGCCGGAGGCCACCGAGCCCCCGGAGGGAGCGGGCTCCGAGGCCGCCGAGCGCGAGGAGCACCTGCTCGAGAGCTTGCGCTCAGCCGAGGGCGACGGCGGCGACGGGGGTGGCGCGGGCTTTGACGACTTGGGCCTCCCCGCGGACGGCTCGCTCGAGCGCGGGATGTGGCTCGAGGGAGGCTCGGGTACGGGCGCGCGCATCTTCGTCGGACACGTCGAGGAGCTCGTGGTCCACAACTGAGACGGGCGGCGGGCGGCAGCGACTCGCCGCCCGCCGCGGCGCCCCCGGCGCACGCCCTAGTCGCGCACGATGTCGGCGTAGGTGGCGTCGCAGAAGCGCACCAGGTCGTCGGGGGCGAGCGCGAGGCTGAGGCCGCGACGCCCGCCCGAGACGCGGATCTCGTCGAACAGCTGCGCCGTCTCGTCGATCAGCGTGGGGAAGCGCTTCCTCATGCCGACCGGCGAGCAGCCGCCGCGCACGTAGCCGGTGACCGGCTCGAGGTCGCGCACGTGCATCAGCGCGAGGGACTTCTCGCCCGCCGCCGC
The DNA here is from genome assembly GCF_966187215.1 of Thermophilibacter sp. Taxonomy (NCBI): domain Bacteria; kingdom Bacillati; phylum Actinomycetota; class Coriobacteriia; order Coriobacteriales; family Atopobiaceae; genus Thermophilibacter; species Thermophilibacter sp. The sequence goes on along the minus strand of NZ_CBIFYV010000038.1, from coordinate 16,870 downwards.
GGTGGCCTTCTTGAGTTCGAGCTCGTCGGCCACCGGCAGGCAGCACACCACGTGGCCGCCCGACGGCGTCACGCACACGAGCGTCTTGAGGCTGGAGGCCGGGTCCTCCCCGAGCCGCTGGGCGATGTGCAGCCCCAGCTCGCTGGAGGTGTCCGTCTCGTCGACCTCGTAGGTCTCAGACGAGAAGGGCACGCCCGCGGCCTCGAGCTCGCGCATGGCGTTGGTCTTGGGCTGTCGCTCCCGGCGCGCCACGGGCGCTACGCCCCCGCCTGGCGGGCGCGGTCGCGCGCGAGGATGTCGCGCAGGAACTGGCCGGTGTAGCTCTCCGGCACCTCGGCGACCTTCTCGGGCGTGCCGTAGGCCACCACCGTGCCGCCGCCGTCGCCGCCCTCGGGGCCCATGTCGAGCACGCGGTCGGCCACCTTGATGACGTCGAGGTTGTGCTCGATCACGAGCACCGTGTTGCCGGCGTCCACGAGCTTCTGGAGCACGTCGATGAGCTGGCGGACGTCCTCGAAGTGCAGGCCCGTGGTGGGCTCGTCGAGGATGTAGAAGGTCCTGCCCGTCTGCTGGCGGTGCAGCTCCTTGGCGAGCTTGACGCGCTGCGCCTCGCCGCCCGAGAGCGTGGTGGCCGGCTGGCCCAGGTGGATGTAGCCCAGGCCCACGTCATAGAGGGTCTGCAGCTTGTTCTTGATGCGCGGGATGTTGGCGAAGAACGCCAGCGCCTCGTGGACCGTCATGTCGAGCACGTCCGAGATGGACTTGCCGTGGTAGAGCACCTCGAGGGTCTCGCGGTTGTAGCGCTTGCCGTGGCAGACCTCGCAGGGCACGTAGACGTCGGGCAGGAAGTTCATCTCGATCTTGATCTGGCCGTCGCCCTTGCACGCCTCGCAGCGCCCGCCGGGGACGTTGAACGAGAAGCGTCCGGGGCTGTAGCCGCGCGCGCGGCTCTCGGGCAGCGACGCGAAGAGCGCGCGCAGGTCGTCCCAGAGCCCGATGTAGGTGGCGGGGTTCGAGCGCGGCGTGCGACCGATCGGCGACTGATCGATGTCGATGACCTTGTCGATGAGCTCGATGCCCTCGATCTTCCGGTACGGGCCCACCGGGCGCTTGGAGCGGTGCACGGCGTTGGTGAGCGCGGGCGCGATGGTGTCGGTCACCAGCGAGCTCTTGCCCGAGCCCGAGACGCCCGTGACCACGGTGAGCGTGCCGAGCTCGATCCTGGCCGTGACGTTCTTGAGGTTGTTGGCGCGCGCGCCGGTGATCTTGATGGCGCCCTTGCGCGGGTTGCGGCGCTTCTCGGGCAGGCGGATCTGGCGCGCGCCCGTGAGGTAGGCGCCCGTGATCGAGTCGGGGCAGGCCGCGATCTGCTCGGGCGTGCCGGCGGCCACCACGCGCCCGCCCAGCTCGCCGGCGCCCGGGCCCATGTCGATCACGTAGTCGGCGGCACGGATCGTGTCCTCGTCGTGCTCGACCACGATGACGGTGTTGCCCTGGTCGCGCAGGCGCTTGAGGGTCTCGATCAGGCGGTTGTTGTCGCGCTGGTGCAGGCCGATCGAGGGCTCGTCGAGGATGTAGAGCACGCCCATGAGCCCGGCGCCGATCTGCGTGGCCAGGCGGATGCGCTGCGCCTCGCCGCCCGAGAGCGTGGCCGCGGCGCGGCTGAGCGTGAGGTAGTCCAGGCCCACGTTGACCATGAAGCGCAGGCGCGCCACGATCTCCTTGACCACGGGGCCGGCGATGAAGCGCTGGCGCTCGGTGAGCTCGAGCGCCTCGAAGAACGCCAGGGCGTCGCGGCACGACAGCTCGCAGACCTCCCAGATGTTCTTCTCGCCCACCGTGACGGCCAGGATCTCGGGCTTGAGGCGCGCGCCGCGGCAGGTGGGGCACGGGACCTCGCGGATGTACTTCTCGAGGTGCGTGCGCATGGTCTCCGACGTGGTCTCCTGGTACTTGTCGAAGAGGATCTTGCGCACGCCCGAGAACGTGGTGAACCAGTGGGTGTCGCGACCGTCGCGCGTGTGGTAGTCCACGCGCACCTTGGTGGCACCGAGGCCGTCGAGAAGGGCGCGCTGGACCTTCTTGGGCAGCTCCCTCCACGGGGTGTCCGGCGAGGCGCCGAGGTGACGGCAGACGGCGGCGAGCACCTGCGGGTAGTAGTTGGAGTGGCCGAAGAGGCTGCCGAAGACGCCGCCCGCCACCGAGAGGTCCGGGTCCTCGATCAGTGCCTCGGCGTCCACGACCTTGCTGAACCCCAGGCCGTCGCAGTCGGGGCAGGCCCCGTAGGGGGCGTTGAACGAGAAGTCGCGCGGCTGGAGGTCGTCCATCGAGTGGCCGTGCTCGGGGCAGGCCAGGGCGAGCGAGTAGCTCAGCAGCTCGCCGGGGAAGCGCTCGGGGTCGTCGCGGTCGGGCATGAGCCAGAAGCCCACCTTGCCCTGCGCGAGGCGCGTGGCCTGCTCGACGGCCTCGGCGATGCGCCCGAGGCTGCCCTCGCGCACCACGATGCGGTCGACCACCACCTCGACGTTGTGGCGGTTCTTCTTCTCGAGGCGGATCTGCTCGTCGCCGAGCTCGCGCACCTCGCCGTCGATGCGGACGCGGCTGAAGCCCTCGCGCCGCAGGTCGTCGAAGAGCTTGGTGTACTCGCCCTTGCGGTCGAGCACCACCGGGGCGAGCACGAGGGCGCGCCGGCCCTGGGCGCGCTCGAGGACCTTGTCGGCCACCTGGTCGGTGGTCTGGCGCTCGATGACGCGGCCGCACTCCGGGCAGTGCGGGGTGCCCACGCGCGCGAAGAGCAGGCGCAGGTAGTCGTAGATCTCGGTGACGGTGCCCACCGTGGAGCGCGGGTTCCTGGACGTGGTCTTCTGGTCGATCGAGACGGCCGGGCTGAGGCCGTCGATGCTGTCGAGGTCGGGCTTGTCCATCTGCCCGAGGAACTGGCGCGCGTAGCTCGAGAGGCTCTCGACGTAGCGGCGCTGGCCCTCGGCGTAGATGGTGTCAAAGGCAAGGCTGGACTTGCCCGAGCCCGAGAGGCCCGTGATGACGACGAGCTTGTCGCGGGGGATGTCGACGTCGACGTCCGCCAGGTTGTGCTCGCGGGCGCCGCGGATGACGATCGAGTCGTGGGCCATGGGACCTCCTGTCGCACGTTCGTTCGACCCAACCGGGATAGTTTACTCGGTGGGGGCCGGCGATGTCCCTTCGGGAGGTGCGCTTGGTAGAATCGTGACAAAAAACGTGCGCCCGCGGGCGCAGAGGGGAGGCCCCATGGACCAGCAGGAGCAGGAGAAGATCCGCCGGGAGGTCGAGCAGGCGCTGCACGGCGGCGAGAAGGACGACCCGTTCCACGTCGACACCAACGACTGCATGAACGTGCGCCACGTGATCGGCGTGGTGTCGGGCAAGGGCGGCGTGGGCAAGTCGCTGGTCTGCGGCATCCTCGCCGTGAGCCTCGCGCGGCGCGGCGCGCGCGTGGGCATCCTCGACGCCGACGTCACCGGTCCCTCGATCCCGCGCATGATGGGCCTGGGCCAGGAGCGCGCCCGCGCGGTGGACAACCTGCTCGTGCCGTGCCGGACCGCCGGCGGCATCGAGGTCATGAGCGCCAACCTCGTGCTCGAGCACGAGAGCGACCCGGTGCTGTGGCGCGGACCGGTGGTGGCCGGCGCCATCAAGCAGTTCTGGGGCGAGTGCGCCTGGGGCGACCTGGACTACCTGCTCGTGGACATGCCGCCGGGAACCGGCGACGTGGCGCTCACCGTCTTCCAGTCGCTGCCCGTTGAGGGCGTGGTCATCGTGAGCTCGCCGCAGGACCTCGTGCAGATGGTCGTGGGCAAGGCCGTGAACATGGCCAACCTCATGAAGGTGCCCGTGCTCGGCATCGTGGAGAACATGGCCTACGTGGAGTGCCCCGACTGCGGCCGGCGCATCGAGCCCTACGGGCCGAGCCGTCTGGCCGAGACCGCGGCGGCCTTCGACGTGGACGCGCTCGGGCAGCTGCCCATCGACCCCAAGCTGGCGGCGGCCTGCGACGCGGGCACCTTCGAGCGCGACCTGCCCGACGGGCTGCTCCCCGAGGCGGTCGACATGGTGGTACGCGTGGGCGAGATCGCCGACGCCGCCCGCGCGGGACTCGCGTAGCGCATGGCGAGAAGGGCGCGGGGCGCGAGCCGCTCGCAGCGGCGCGCCGAGGCCATCGAGGCGGCGCGCGCGACGCGCGTGCCGGGGCGCGCGGACGTGGCGGTGGTCGGCGGCGGGCCGGCGGGGCTCGCCGCGGCGGTCGCGGCAGCCGAGACCGGCGCGGACGTGGCGGTGTTCGAGCGCGACGTCGCGTGCGGGCGCACGATCCTGCCCACCGGCAACGGGCGCTGCAACCTCTCCAACGCGCGCCTCGCGTGGGAGCGCTACAACGACCCGTCCTTCGTGGAGGCGGTCTGCGGGCCGCGCTTCGACGAGGACGTGCTGGGCTTCCTCGAGGGGTGCGGGATCGCGGTGGCCGAGGAGAGCGGCGGGCGACTCTACCCGCTCTCGCGCCAGGCGGCCTCGGTGCGCGACGCGCTGCTCGCCCGCGCGCGGCGCGCCGGCGTGACGCTCGCGTGCGCGCGCGGCGTCACCGGCCTCGAACGCGCGGACGGCGGCTGGCGCGTGGCGTGGGACGGCGAGGCCGGCTCGGGCGCGCTCGCGGCCGGGGCGGTCGTGCTGGCCGCGGGCGGCGGGGCCGGCGTCTGCGACGCGCTCGGCCTCGAGGTGGCGCCGCGCGTGCCGGTGCTGTGCCCGCTCGCGTGCGAGGCGCCGGAGGGCGTGTCGCTCGAGGCGCTCGACGGTCGGCGCGCGCACGCCACGGCGCGCCTCCTGCGCGACGGCGCGGAGGTGGCGCGCGAGCGCGGCGAGGTGCTGTTTCGCGCCTACGGCGTCTCGGGCATCGCGGCCTTCGACCTCTCGCGCGCGGCGCGCCCCGGCGACGTGCTCGCGCTCGACCTGACCGACGGCCTGGACGTTGCGCGGGCGCGGCGCCTGGTCGAGGCGGCGGACGGCAGCCTCGCGGGGATTGTCGACCCCGCGATCGCCGCGGCGCTCGGGGGGTCGCTCGAGCGGGCGCGCGACCTGCGGCTCGTGGTGCGCGGTCCGGCCGAGGCGGAGCGCGCGCAGGTGACGCGCGGGGGCCTCGTCTGCGCGCAGTTCGACCCGGCCACGCTCGAGGCGCGCCGCACGCGCGGGCTTCTCGCCTGCGGCGAGGCGCTCGACGTAGACGGCGCCTGCGGGGGCTTCAACCTCGCCTGGGCCTGGAAGAGCGGCCTGGTGGCCGGCGCCGCCGCGGCCGCGGTGGTCCGCGGGTGGCGCTGAGGCGGACGAGGACATGCGGCCTCCGGACGCTTTTTGGTCCGAAAGCGTCCGGAGGCCGCAGCTAAACGAAGAAGGTGCGGGAAACTGACAGAATCACCCGTCAAAGCGTCAGCTTCCCGCACATCGATGACGGGAGCAACGATGATCGAGGTCTCTGGCATACGCGTGGCCCTCTCGGCGCTCGACGGCAGCGACGCCGCCGAGCTCGCGGCCTGCCGCGCGGCGCTGGCGCGGCGCCTGCGCGTGCGCGAGGGCGAGCTCGCCTCCGTCACGAGGCGCCGTCGCTCCATCGACGCGCGGCGCCACGACGACGTCCACCTCACCTTCACGCTGCGCGCCGAGCTCGCGGGCGGGGCCGCGGCCGAGCGTGCCCTGCTCGCCCGCCTGAGGAGGCGCCGTGCCGAGAAGAACGTGCGCGTGGTGGACGAGCGGCCCTACGAGTTCCCCTCCCCCGTCGCGGCACGCCCGTCCGAGCGCCCGGTGGTGGTGGGCGCGGGCTGCGCGGGGCTCTTCTGCGCGCTGGCGCTCGCGCGCGCCGGGCTCGAGCCGCTGCTCGTGGAGCGCGGCGACGACGCCTCCCGTCGCGCCGAGGTCGTGGAGACCCACAACGCCACCGGCGTGCTCGATCCCGAGAGCAACATCCAGTTCGGCGTCGGCGGCGCCGGGACCTTCTCGGACGGCAAGCTCCAGACCGGCACCAAGAGCCCCGCGCACCGCCTCATCCTGCGGACGTTCGTGGAGGCCGGCGCGCAGGAGCGCATCCTCTGGGACGCCAAGCCGCACGTGGGCAGCGACGTACTGCCCCGCGTGGTGACCGACATCGTGAGGCAGATCGAGGAGGCGGGCGGCGAGGTGCGCACCCGCTGCCGCATGACGGATCTTCTCGTTGAGGGCGGGCGCGTGCGTGGCGTGACGCTCGAGACGCGCGGGGCGGACGGCGAGACGCGCGAGGAGCGCGTGGAGGCGTCGTGCGTGGTCGTGGCCTGCGGGCACTCGGCGCGCGACGTCTTCGGGCTCTTGCGCGAGCGCGACGTGGCGATGGAGCGCAAGACCTTTGCCATGGGCGTGCGCATCGAGCACCTCCAGGCCGACATCGACCGCGCGCTCTGGGGCCGCGCGGCGGGCCACCCCGCCCTCGGGGCCGCCCCGTACAGCCTCTCGTGCCACCTCGACGGCGGGCGCAGCGCGTTCTCGTTCTGCATGTGCCCCGGCGGCTACGTGGTCTCGGCGGCCAGCGAGCCGGGTGGCGTCTGCACCAACGGCATGAGCCTCTCCGACCGCGCCGGAACCAACGCCAACGCGGGGCTTCTCGCCAACGTCTTTCCCGACGACCTGCCCGGCGACGACCCGCTCGCCGGCGTGGAGCTGCAGCGCCGCTGCGAGCGGGCGGCCTTCGAGGCGGGCGGCGGCGCCTTCGTGGCCCCGGCGCAGCTCGTGGGCGACTTTCTGGCCGACGCGCCCTCGAGCGCGCCCGGGCGCGTGGAGCCCACCTACCTGCGCGGCGTGACGTGGGGGAAGATCGGCGGATGCCTGCCCGCCTACGTGACGGACACGCTGCGCGCGGCGATCCCGCTGCTCGGTCGGCGCCTGCGCGGCTTTGACGCGGCGGACGCGGTGCTCACGGGCGTGGAGACGCGCTCGAGCTCGCCGGTGCGCGTGACGCGCGGGGACGACGGCCAGAGCGTGAGCACCCCCGGGCTCTGGCCCGTGGGCGAGGGCGCGGGCTACGCGGGTGGCATCATGAGCGCCGCCACCGACGGCATCCTCGCGGCCGAGAAGATCGTGCGCACGCTCGCGGAGAGATAGGCTCGTGAGGGCATCCGTCCCAGATCTTCTCACCGATTTATGCGTTCGAATATATTCTGCTAGAATGTCCCCGACTTATGCGTTCGCATAAACGGAGGCACCATGACGCGCATCTACGACACCTCGGACCTGGGGACGCTCATCGCGGCAGAGCGCAAGCGCAGGGGCTATACGCAGGCGGAGCTCGCCGACTTCTCCGGGGTCGGGGTCACCTACCTCTCGCATCTCGAGAACGGCAAGGAGACGGCCGAGATCGGCAAGGCGCTCACCGTGCTCGCGACGCTTGGCCTTGACCTCTTTGCCGAGCGGAGGGGCGGGACCCATGCGGCTTGACGTCTACCGGCTCCAGACGAGCGTCCCCCTTCTTGTCGGGACCATCGACGGTGACACCCGGTCGTTCTCCTATGCGCCCTCCTACCTTCTCTCACCCGACCCCCTGCCGCTCTCGCGCTCCCTCCCCCTTTGCGAGGAGACCTTCGCCGAGGAGCGCTGTCGCCCATATTTTGAGGGGCTCATCCCCGAGGGCGAGGCACGCGCGACGCTTGCCGCCGAGCTGGGACTGGACGCGAACGACTACTTGGCCATGCTCGAAGCGTGCGGCAGGGATTGCATTGGGGACGTGCTGATTCGCCGGGAGGGGGACGACGCCGCATCGGAGCGGCCCTCGTACGAACCTCTGCGGGGGGATGCCCTCCTCGCGATGTTCAGGACGCCGGAAGGAGTCGCGAGAGAGAACGCCTCCTCGCACCTCTCCCTGGCCGGGACCCAGGACAAGGCCGGACTCGCGGAGCGACCCGACGCCCCCGGGTCCTGGCTGAGGCCGCACGGTCTCGCGGCGTCCACTCACATCCTCAAGACGAGCTATCTTCGCGACGTCCCCGAGCTCGAGTTTGTCTGCATGAGAGCGGCACGGACATGTGGCGTGCGCGTCGCCGAGGTCTCGCTCCACAGCTACGGTCGGCCCGTCGTCGCGGTCAGGCGCTTTGACCGGCGCGTGTCGATCGACGACGGACGACTCGTCGTGGGGAGGCTTCACCAGGAGGACCTGGCGCAGGCGCTCGGAATCCTGCCCGCCTCGAAGTACGCCGAGCTGAGGGGAGGGTCACTCCGCACGACCTCGTCGCTCATCCGCTCCGCCTCGTCACGTCCGATCGAGGACATCAGGCTCCTCGCCGAGCTCACGTGCTTCAACTACCTCGTCGGCAACTGCGACGCACACCTCAAAAACCTCTCCCTCGTCTGGGACGAGGACGGGATGCGCCTGTCGCCGGGGTACGACCTTGTGTCGACGACCTACTTCCCCCACTTCAAGCGAGAGCTCGCGATGGAGCTCGGCGGGCAGCGGGACATCGACGCGGTCGGACCGGACAACTTTCGCCTCCTGGCAGAAGAACTCGGCATCACCAAGCGCTCGCTGAAAGAGCTATGCGCACGCCTCACGGAGATGGTGCCGAGCGGCATCATGCGCGCCGGCGTGGAGGAGGATGCGCTTGAGTCGACAGCCATGATCGCCGAGGATCTTCTCGAAGACATGACACCCCGGCTGAACGTACTCGGACAATTTGTCAGCAGCAGGTGAGGGCGTATGCTGGCCCTGCGACCCCTACGCGAAGCGAATGAGGTCCAGCAGCTTGGCGAACTCCTCGTCCTGGTTCATGCCCGTGAGGAAGGCCACGCCGTTGACGACCGGGACGTCGTACTCCTCGTCGGTGCGCACGACGGGCACGAAGACGTCGGCGTCCTCGAGCGCGTCGTCGAGCTCCGCCATCTCGACGGCGTGGACCTCCGCGTCGACGCCCGCGTCGCGCAGGAGGCGGCCGATCTTGAGGGCCACCATCTCGGAGGTCGCCACGCCCGAGCCACACGCCACCACGATTCTTGCCGCCATGCTGCCTCCCGTCAGGTTCGGTCCGTTCCCCTCATTCTACCCGGTAGGCGCCCAAAGCGCCCGCCCGGGGCGCCTACTTCTTGTGCGGCCGGTAGCGCCGGCGCGTGGCGTGGGCGCTCCCCTTGCGCGCGCCGGTCTTGAGGCGCGCGATCACGTCGTCGGCAGAGCGGCCCTCCACGCGCGTGCGAATCTCCACGATCTGGTCGCGCAGACGCGCGGCGGTCTCGAAGTCCATGGCCTCCGACGCGGCGGCCATCTCCTCCTCCAGCGCATCGAGCACGTCGGCCAGCTCGGCGGCCGGCAGCTCCGCGAGCTCGGCGGCCACGGCGCGCGCGGTGCCCACCTCGCCCGGAGCGCCCTGCTCGGCCGCCCCCTCGCCCGAGGCGGTGTAGAAGACACCGTCCTTGCGCTGGCGCTTGCCCACGTTCTCCTCGGCCTCCGCGATGAACGACGAGACGTCGGTGATCGACTTCTTGACCGTGCGCGGCACGATGCCGTGCTCCTCGTTGTAGGTCTCCTGGATCTGCCGGCGCCGCGCCGTCTCGCCGATGGCCTCGCGCATGGAGTCGGTGATCGCGTCCGCGTACATGATGACCGTGCCCTGGGCGTTTCTCGCCGCGCGGCCCATGGTCTGGATGAGCGAGCGCCGGTTGCGCAGGAACCCCTCCTTGTCCGCGTCCAGGATGGCCACGAGCGAGACCTCGGGGATGTCCAGGCCCTCGCGCAGCAGGTTGATGCCCACCAGGACATCGATCTTGCCGGTGCGCAGGTCACGGATGATGTCCACGCGGTCGAGCGTGGCGGTGTCGGAGTGCATGTAGTTCACGCGGATGCCCTCGTCGAGCAGGTGGTCGGTGAGGTCCTCGGCCATGCGCTTGGTGAGCGTGGTCACGAGCACGCGCTCCTTCTTGGCCACGCGCTCCTTGATCTCGGCGATGAGGTCGTCGATCTGGCCGTCCACCGGGCGGACGTCGACCTTGGGGTCGAGAAGCCCCGTGGGGCGGATGATCTGCTCCACCTGCTGCTGGGTGACCGACTCCTCGTAGTCTCCCGGCGTGGCGCTCACGTAGATGAACTGCGGCACGCGGGCCTCGAACTCGTCGAAGCGCAGCGGCCGGTTGTCGAGCGCGCTCGGCAGGCGGAAGCCGTGGTCCACGAGCGTGACCTTGCGCGAGCGGTCGCCCTCGTACATGCCGCGGATCTGCGGCACCGTGACGTGGGACTCGTCGATGATGCAGAGCATGTCCGAGGGGAAGTAGTCGATCAGCGTGTAGGGCGGCTCGCCGGGCTTGCGGCCGTCCAGGTGCCGCGAGTAGTTCTCGATGCCGTTGCAGTAGCCCATGGTCTCGAGCATCTCAAGGTCGTAGCTCGTGCGCTGAGCGAGGCGCTGGGCCTCGAGCAGCATGTCGTTGGCCTTGAGCTCGGCCACGCGCTGCTCGAGCTCCTCGTTGATGGTCTCGAGCGCGTGGGTGACCTTGGGGCGCTCGGTCACGTAGTGCGAGGCCGGCCAGATGGGGATCGCGTCAAACTCGCGGAGGACCTCGCCGGTCACGTTGTCCACCTCGGCGATGAGCTCCACCTCGTCGCCGAAGAAGCTCACGCGCAGGGGGTTCTCGGCGTAGGGCGGGAAGACGTCGACGGTGTCGCCGCGCACGCGGAAGGTGCCGCGGCTGAGCTCGTAGTCGTTGCGGTCGTACTGGATGTCTATGAGCGCGTGGATGAGCTCGTCGCGCTCGAGCGGCACCGACTTGTCCACCGTTGGCGCGAGCCCCGCGTAGTCCTGCGGGCTGCCGATGCCGTAGATGCACGAGACGGACGCCACCACGATGACGTCGCGCCGCGACAGCAGGCTCGAGGTGGCCTGGTGGCGGAGCTTCTCGACCTCCTCGTTGATGGAGGCGTCCTTCTCGATGTAGGTGTCAGTCTGCGGGACGTAGGCCTCGGGCTGGTAGTAGTCGTAGTAGCTCACGAAGTAGACCACGGCGTTGTTGGGGAAGAGCTCGCGCATCTCGGAGGCCACCTGGGCGGCGAGCGTCTTGTTGGGCTCCATGATGAGCGTGGGGCGGTTGAGCTTCTCGATGGTCTTGGCCATGGTGAAGGTCTTGCCCGAGCCCGTGACGCCCATGAGCGTCTGGTAGCGCAGGCCGCGCTCCACCCCGTCCGCGAGTTTCTCAATGGCCTGGGGCTGGTCACCCGCGGGCTCGTAGGGCGAGACCACGGTAAGCGCCTCGCCCGCGCCCTCACGCCCGAAGCGCCTGAGCTCGCCGCCAAAGCGCTCCGTGCCGGCCGCGCCGCTGCCGTCCGTCATGGCCCTCCCCTCTCCGTCGGTTCCGTTAGTGTACCCCATCGCCCGGACACCAAACACGTGTTCTTCTTGATGGGTCATCGTTGGCCTCAGCCGGTCGATTAACCCGCAAAAAATGATTTCATAATCATATATTTGCTGGATTAAGGTTTGTGAATGTCAGATTTTGCGTGTTGTTGGGAGCGGGTGGGGAGAAAACGCGACCAGAGGGGCAGCGGGACGGGGCGAGAAGAACGGCGCGCGAGGGGTATGCGGCGAGAGGAGCGACGGGCGACGTGCGTCACGCGCCCGCGAGGCCGTCGGGGTAGCTCCAGCGGTATCCGTCGTAGGCGGCACGCACGCGCTCGAGGTAGGCGCGGGTCTCGGCGTAGCGCACGCCGTCGGGGATGGTCCCGCCCTCGGCGATCCACGAGCGCACGGCCCCGATGCCGGCGTTGTACGCGGCGATGACCTCGTCGAACGACGAGAGGTTCTCCTGCAGATAACCCAGGTAGGCGCAGCCGAACTCGATGTTGGTGTCGGGGTCGGCGAGCGCGGCCGGGTCATAGGCCGTCCCGTCCACCAGCCCCATCCCCACGAGGCTGGAGGCCGTCTCGGGCATGACCTGCATGAGCCCCACGGCCCCGGCGGACGAGACCGCGCCCTCGTCCCAGCCGCTCTCGCACGAGATCACCGCGCAGGCCAGCAGCGGGTCCACGTTGTGGCGCGTCGCCGAGGCCTGGATCGCGTCGGCATGGTCCACCGGGTAGAGCGCGCTGCGCGCCAGCGTGGTGGGCGTCGCGGCGAGCAGGGCGAGAAACGCGGCGGCGAGCGCGAGCAGACAGACCGGCACCACCCGGTACCAGCGCGCCAGGCGCTCGGGGCGGCGCCGCGCGCTACGACGCCGCATGGGACCCCCAGCGCTCGCGCACCGCGCGCTCGAGGGCGGCCTCGTCGCCGGCGTTGCTCAGCACCACGTCGGCGTGGGCGCGCAGGTAATCGTCGGAGGGCTGGCGCGCCACGCGGCGGTCGAAGTCGTCCGGGTCCATGCCGCGCCCGCGGGCGCGCTCGCGGCGCACGTCGAGCGGGCAGGTCACGACCACGACCTCGTCGGCGAGGTCGAGCATCGGCTCCATGCGGTCGAGCAGCGGCACCTCCACCACGCACAGCCCCGGCGCGCGCTCGCCGCAGCGCTCCGACGTCAGCGCGCGAACCAGGCGCGCGCGGATGTGGGGCAGCTCGATGGCCTCGAGCCTCTCGGCGGACTCGTCGTCGGCGAAGGCCCGGCGGGCGAGAAGCGCGCGGTCGAGCGCGCCGGTGTCCGGGTCCACGAGGTCGTCGCCGAAGGCGGCGCACACTTCGTCAAGGCACGGCTCGCCGGGCGCGAGCACGGCGCGCGAGACCTCGTCGAGGTCGATGCGCCACGCGCCCAGCCGCTCCAGCTCGCGCGCCACGGTCGACTTGCCCGACGCCGTTCCCCCGGCCAGAAACACCACGTGCACGACAGGCCCCCTCTCCGATCAGCACATCCCATCATCGCACATGCACGGGATCGGCGCGCCGGCATACCCTCCCCGCTCAGACAGCTTGCTTCGCAAGAACTCGCGGATGAGGGTACGCCGGCGCGCCCTCGGCTCGAGGCGGGGCGACGCATTCCAGATGCGAGTTCTTGCGCCAGCAAGCTGTCTGAGCAGATGGGATGCGTCGCCCCGCCCTCCCTAGCAGGCGCGAACCGTCCCGTCCTCGATGCGCCAGCGGAGCGGGTCGGGGAAGAAGGAGAGCTCGCGGTCGTCGTGGGTGACCCAGAAGGTGGTGCGGCCGGCGAGGCGCGGGACGAGAAACGCCATGACGCGCGCGACCGTGTCGTCGTCCATGCCCTTGAGGGGCTCGTCGAGGAAGAGCGCGTCGGCGTCGGCGAGCGCGCAGCGCAGGATCGCCACGCGCCGGCGCTGGCCCCCGGAGAGCTCGCGCACCGGCCGCGCGTCGCAGGGCAGCCCCACGGCGGCCATCGCGGCGCGCTCGCGCTCGAGCAGCCCCGCGCGCGCCGCCCCGCGCACGGGCTCGTGCGGCAGGCGGATGTTGGCCGTGGTCGTGAGGTTCTCGAGCAGTCGGTCCTCCTGGAACGTCGCCGCCAGGCGCGCGCCCTCGGGCCGACCGACCGTCCCGGCGTCGGGCTCCTCGAGCCCCATGAGCAGGCGCAGCAGCGTGGTCTTGCCCGCGCCCGACGCCCCCGTCACCACGTGGACGCGGCCGGGCGCGAAGGAGCACGTGACGTCCGCGAGCACGCGCAGCGCCCCGTAGCCCTTCTCGACGTGGCTGAGCGAGAAGCTCGTCACGGCCGCGCCTCCCTTCTTTCCTCCAGCCGGCCGAGCGCGAGCCGCACGAGCGCCTCGAGCCCCGCCGAGACCGCCACGATCGCCACCGTCCACGCGAAGAGGCTCGGCGTGTCGAGGTAGACCTTGGCGTCGTAGAGGTGCTCGCCCACCGTGAGGTCCGGCAGCCCGATGACCTCGGCGGCGATGCCCGCCTTCCACGCCAGGCCCAGCGCCAGCGTGACGGCGGCGCGGAAGTACGGCAGCACCTGCGTCACGTACACGATCCGCACGCGCGCGAGCGCCGGCACGCCGAAGAGGCGCGCCATCTCGGTGAGGCGCGGGTCGATCTGGGCGATGCCCTCGAGCACGTTGGTGTAGACCACCGGCAGCGCCATCACGAGCGCGACCACGGTCGAGAGCAGGCTCGACGAGACCCACAGCAGCACCAGGATCACGAACGAGGCGACCGGGACCGCCTTGGCGGCGCCCATGAGCGGGGCGAGCAGCGCGCGGACCGCGCGCGAGCGGCTCGCGGCGGCCGCGAGCGCCGTGCCCGCGACGACGGCGGCGAGAAGCCCCGCGAGCACGCGGCCCAGCGAGACGGCGAGCGACGCCCAGAACTCCGCCGTGGCGGCGAGCTCGGCCAGGCGCGCCAGCACCTCGAGCGGCCCCACGAGCACGATGTCGAGGTCGACGGCCCAGGCGGCGAGCTGCCACAGCGCGAGCCAGAGGGCCGCGCAGGCGAGCCGCACCGCCCAGCGGCGGATCCGTCCGCCCGCGGCCCCACGGCCCCTCTCGCCGGCGTCGCGCACGCTAGGCGCCGTAGTAGAAGTCGTCGCCGGGCAGCGTCCCGCCCACGGCCTCGGGGTTCTGGTCGGCGAGCACCTCGAGGTAGCCGGAGAGGCGCTCCTTCATCTCGTCGCCCGTGACGCAGACGATGTTGCACTCTGGCAGGGCCTTCTCGGCAACCTGGGCCGTGACGATGTCGTAGTCGCCCACGAGCTGGGCGGCGTCGGCGACGTTCTCGTTGACGAAGTCGACCGACTCCGCGTAGTGGCCGAGGAACGCGTCCACCGCCGCGGGGTTCTGATCCGCGAACTCCGAGCGCACCACGGCCACGCCGGTGATCATCGAGCTCTTCTCGTCGCCGGTCTGCAGCGCGTCCCACTCCTCGGTGAGGTCGAGCGCCACGCGGATCTGGTCGTTCTGCATCTGGGCCGTGGTCACGAAGGGCTGCGGCAGCATGGCCACGCCGTTGGGGTCGTTCATGAGGCGCGCGAGGGCCTCGGAGTGCTCGCTCGCCCACTCAACCTGCACGTCCTCGCCGATGGTGAGGCCGTTGCCCTCGAGGATGTAGGCCAGGCCGTACTCCGGCGTGGAGCCCTTGCCCGAGGCGTAGATCGTGCGGCCCGCGAGGTCGGCCACCGAGTTCACGGAATCGCCCTGCTCCACGATGTAGAGCACGCCGAGGGTGTTGATCGCGATCACGCGCACGCCGCCGTCGTTCTTGTTGTAGAGCACCGAGGCGAGGTTGGCCGGCACCGCGGCGATGTCGACCTCGCCCTTGGCGAGAAGCGGCGTGACCTCGTCGGCCGAGGCGTAGATGTCGAAGGTGTAGTCGTTGTCGGCGAGGTTGCCGGCGTCCGCCTCGCTCATGAAGCGCACCAGGCCCATGGCGGTGGGGCCCTTGAGGGCGGCCGTGCGCACCGCGACGGGCTCGGCGTCGGCCTGCGCCGCGTCGTCGGCGGGCGCGTCCGCCTGGTCGTCGCCGCCACCCGAGCAGGCAGCGAGCGCCATCAGCGACGCCCCCGCGCCCGCGACCTTCAGAAACGCGCGCCTGTCTAGCATGTGACCTCCCGTGTCCGTGGCTTCAGCCCGTCCATCATAGCGCGGGAGGCGCCCGGCGGACGGCTAGGAGCGGACCTCGAACTTGGTGTGGCAGCGCGGGCAGGTCACGCGCAGCTTGCCCTTGCCGCGCGGCACGCGGATGCGCTGCTTGCACGACGTGCAGCGCACGTGGCGATAGGAGCGCAGCTCGGCCCACGCCGCGCGCGGGTTCTGCAGCCAGGGGCGCGCCGGACCCAGGGCGCGCAGGAAGGCCTCGTTCTCGCGGGCGCGCGCGGCGAGGTTGCGCGAAAACATGCGGAACACCGCGTAGGCGACGAGCGCCAGCTCGACCCACGCGAGCCAGCTGACGTTCACGAAGAAGCCCAGCACCAGGTTGACGATCAGCACCACGATGGCGAGGTTCACCGAGAACTGCGCCAGGTCGTCGGGGCCCCGTCGCCCGCGCATCCACGTTGCCACCTTCTGCTGCCAGTCCCCCGCTGCCATGCTCGTCCCCTCTCGTCGTGATTCCAACGTCAGGTTGATACCCAAAACGCGCGCCCGCGTTTCTCGCCACGTGCCGGGTTGACGGGTCCGACACGTCGTGCCCCGCCCGACGCCGCCCTTCTCGTCCCTCCCCCTCTCGCGATTAACCCGCAAAATCTGACATTCACAAACCTTAATCCTGCAATTATATGAATATGAAATCATTTTTTGCGGGTTATTGGGGGGGTGAGGAGTCGAGGATGAGGTTGACGGACCGGGGAGCCGGGTCGTCGCACCGGCGAGAAGGACCGGCATGCGAAAGGGGCCGCCCCGCGCGCGGCGGGACGGCCCCTGGCTCAGGCGATGTGGGAAACGCCGCGGCGGGCGCCTACTCCTCGGTCTCGGGGAGCGGCTTGACCTCGACCTCGGTGCCGAGGGTCTCGGCGGCGGCCTTCATCGACAGGGAGATGCGGCGACGGTCGAGGTCGATCTCCATGACCTTGACCTGGACCTTGTCGCCCACCTGGCAGACCTGGGACGGCTGGTCCACGTGCTGCTTGGCCATCTCGGAGATGTGCACGAGGCCCTCCACGCCCTCGCCGAGGTCGACGAACGCGCCGAAGGTGACGAGCTTGGTGACGGTGCCCTCGACGATGGCGTCGACGGGGTACTTCTTGACGAGCGTGCGCCACGGGTCCTCGGTGGTCTGCTTGAGGCCGAGGGAGATGCGCTCGCGGTTGAGGTCGACGTCGAGCACCTGGACCTCGACCTCCTGGCCGACCTTGACGACCTCGGAGGGGTGGTTGACGTGGTTCCAGGAGAGCTCGGAGATGGGGACCAGGCCGTCGATGCCGCCGAGGTCCACGAAGGCGCCGAAGTCCACGATTGAGGAGACGGTGCCCTTGAGGCGCATGCCGACCT
>NZ_CBIFYV010000037.1:0-6309 GCF_966187215.1 Thermophilibacter sp. | reverse complement strand
TCGCGCCGCCCTCCCTGAAGGCCTTGAGCCGGCCCTCCCGGTACCAGCGGACGTAGGCCCCGAGGGCCTCGACGAACGCCTCGGCGGCCCACCCGGACCAGTCGCGGCCCCGGAAGAACTCGACCTTGAGCGTGCCGAAGAAGCCCTCCATCGCCGCGTTGTCGGGCGAGTGCCCCTTGCGCGACAGCGACCGCTCGACGCCGAGGCGGCCGCACTCGGCGACCCAGTCGGGGGTGCGGTAGTGCCAGCCGCGGTCCGAGTGCAGCAGGAAGCCGCCCCCGACGGCCGCCGCGGCCCCTCCCAGCATCTCGGCGACGAGGGCCTTGGAGGGGCTGGTCCCCGCCGAGAAGGCCACGACGTCGCCGTCGAAGAGGTCGACGCAGGGCGACAGGTACACCTTCCTGGGGTCGTCGGGGAGCCTGAACTCCGTTATGTCGGTCACGAGCCGCTCGCCGGGCCGCCCGGCCGAGAAGTCGTGCAGGTCGCGGGCGGCGTCGACGAGCAGCAGGTTCGGCGCGCCCGCCATGCCCTCCTCGCCGGCGTAGGAGCTGTAGGGGCGCGCCGCGGGGGCGGCGGCGCGGGCCTCGAGCCCCTCCTCGCGCATGACGCGCCTCACCACCTTCTCGGACACCCTCACCGGCCGCGACGGGTCGAGCGAGGCGGCCCCGCGGGCGCGCTGGGGCTCCCCCTCGCCGCGCCCGAGCTCCGCCCACACCCGCGCCGGGCCGTAGGCGCCGCCCGAGGCCTCGAACGCCGCGCGCACGAGCGGCCTGACGGCGGCGTACGGGTCGGGCCGGCGGGCGGAGGCGAGGCGGTGGTAGAACGTGCTCCTGGCGAGCCCCAGGGCGGCGAGGACGCGGGGCAGGCCGAACTCGGCCCTGAGCGACTCAGCCAGCGCCGCCCTCTCCGCCCGCGTCAGGGCCGAGGGGTCGGCGCCGGGGTCTTTTTTTAGTATGTCCACCGTGCCCCTGAGTATCGCGTTCTCGAGCTCCAGCTCCCCGCACCTGCGCCTGAGCTCCTCGAGCTCGGACGGCGGCGCGGCGGGCTCGGGCGCGCGGGCCCTGACCTCGTCCCCCGTCATCAGCGAGAGCACCCCCTCCTCGCGGAGCCTGCGCGCCCAGTTCGTGACGGCGCACCCCGTCACGCCGGCCTCGCGGCCGAGGTCCGCGGCGCGCTCGCCCGCCTCGTACCGGGCGACGAGCTCCATCTTCCTCTCATGGGGCAAGTATACCGGGCTCTTCCGCGCCGCCGCCGTCCCGGCGGCCCACCTGCGGACGGACTCGCGGCTGCAGCCGGCGAGCTCCGCGGCCTCCGAGGCGCTGAAGCCGAGCCTCACGGCCTCCGCGGCGAGCTCCCTCGTCTCCATCGGGTACATCTGGACTCCAATCCGGACGCCTCGCGGTGTCCAACTTTTCGTCCGAGGTCCCCGTTCGCGTAGAATCGCTCCATGTCTTGCTCGGGTTGGGGACCGCAGAAAACGATGTGGGGTGCGAGCGTGTCTTCGATCTGCCCCCTCATCGCGTCAACGATTGTTGGGTCCTCCGGTCCCACCATGAGGACACGGGCGTCCGGGACAATCCGAACGAGCTCTCGCATGATGGGAATCACGCGGTCAGGGCGCTTGTCCGCGTGGAGGCGGGCCGGCCAGAGGACCGTATGCCCTCCGAGCCCGGCGGGTGGTTCTGACGGAGCGCACGTGATCGGATTCTGGGTGACCCGGGTGTTGGGGTTGAACCTGCTCCAGAAAAAACGATCGGTTTCGCTGAGGCAGACGATACCGTTTGCGGCTACGTACTGAAGCGGAATGTCAGCGTGCCTGGACGGCATAGTGGAATCGAGGAAAAAGAGTGAAAAGGAGCTCTGAATGAACAGCAGGACGGGAACCCCGAGAGCGCGGGCGCTCAGTAGGTCGAAGGCAAGACAATCCGAGAACCACTGCGCAAAGACAAGTAGGTCGACATTGTAGTCGCGAAGCGCACCTAGAAGAGCGTCGCATCGGCTGCCATAGGTTTCAGGCGTTATTCCCACATATGTTGGTAGCGTGACGCGCTCGATGCCCTCGGGCAAGTTATGATCTCCGGGCTGCGGCTCAACGTTGGTGAGGACGATGACCCTGTAACCCATGCGCTGCCAGAGTGCGGCAAGGTCGCAGGTGACCCGCTCGCCACCACCAATGCCGAGCGCATGGAAAAAGATTGCTATTGTGCGGATCTCGCGTTTGCTGACCTTGAAGTGCGACGAGGCCGCGGCAGCACGTGTCAGCAAGCTGGCTCGGTCCCAGTATCGCCTTGCGAGCTCGGGAAGGGCGAGGTGCTCTGGGAGACTTGACATGGTCCGATCGAGGTCTTGTTCGACGGTGTCGAGAGATGAGCTTCGCTGCTGCAGGACGTTGCTCCCCATGTCACCTCGCGTCATTCAGGCTTCAAGTCTCGTTCCGTGCCTTGAGTGAAATCCTGACAGCAATCTTAAGTCATTTTCGTGGGGTAGGCATGTTTATTATGAGGAATGTCTATAGTTTGCATTGATTTGTGCCGACTGGCGAATTGAGGTCGCTCCATGGATAAGAGAAGGTTTGTTTCTGTAGCACTTTGCCTCGCCCTGGTGGCGTCGAGCGGCGCCTTCCCCGTTGCGGCGGCGGCTCTTGAGACCGAAGCGTCGGACGAGGGGCAGGTTTCTTCGATTGAGGACGCTGCGACTGAAGGTGTCAGTGAGCCCGAGACCGGGGATGCCTCCGTGCAGGATGACGAGGCGGACGCCTCTCTCGATCAGACAGTGCCCGAGGATGCCGTTGAGGAAAGTGACGGGCTGCGGCAAGAGGGCTCCGCTCCCTCTACGGCGCCCACGGATTCCTCGGACCCCGCTCAGCTGACGGAGGAACAGGTTGTCGAGGAGACTGAACCTCAGGATGAGATTAGCGCGGAGTCCCTCGACGTCGAACCAAGGGCAGTGACGCTGCGAGCAGGCTCCGTCTCGGGCTGGAGTCGCGTCTACGGTCAGGATCAGCTCGACACTATGGAGGCGATCTCGAAGAAGGGTTGGAGCAGTTCCAACACCGTCGTGATTGCCACGGATGCCACCTTCTGGGACGCCCTTTCCGCTAATTCGCTGGCGGGTGCCCTCGGATGCCCCGTCCTGCTCACGCACAAGAACAGCCTGTCGAGCCAGACCAAGAGGGAGATTCAACGTCTTGGAGCCAAGAAGGCCTATGTCGTAGGAGGTCCGATTGCCATCGCCTCCGGCGTTGACGACCAGATTAAGGCTGCCGGATGCTCCGACGTCACGCGCGTCTTTGGTCAGGACCAGCAGGGGACATCTCTTGAGATCGCCAAGCTGGTCATGCAGCTGAGGCCTTCCTCATCGATCATCGTCGCCACGTCCCGCACGTTCCAGGATGCCCTCTCCATCGCGCCCTATTCGTACAGCAAGGGCGCACCTGTTCTGATATGCCAGTCCGGAACAAACAAGCTCACTGATAGCCAGCTCTCCTTCATCGGCAGCAATACGTTCTCCTCAGCGCTCATCGTGGGCGGTCCTGTTGCGGTCTCAAGCTCCGTTGAGTCCCAGCTCAGTTCCAAGGGGGTCTCCAGCGTCGATCGACAGTACGGCAAGACGGAGTACGAAACGAGCGTCGCAATCGCGAAGTGGGAGCTAAACCACGGTATGGGCCTCTCGGCTCCCGGGATCGCGACGGGCGTCACCTTCTATGATGCCCTCACCGGCGCCGGCCTCTGCGGGATGAACAACTCAGTGCTGCTCATTGCGTCCAGCTATAACAGGGTTGCCCTGACCGACTTCGTCTCCCAATACCGTGGACAGATGACGGGAGGATACGTGTTCGGCGGCGAGATTGCGGTCTCCGCCAGCGTGTACGAGACCCTGACATACTGCTTCCAAAACGGGTACTCCGACAGCTACGCAACAAGCGAGGAGAAGCCGTACAGCGCCGTCTATAACTATGAGTACTATCGGAAGGCCAATCCGGACGTCGCTAACGCGTACGGCAACAACAGGACGGCGACTCTCAATCACTTCTTGACCTCTGGCATGAAAGAGAGGCGCCAGGGGTGCTCCGGCTTCTCGGTGCAGTCGTATTACAACCAGTATGTTGATCTGCGTAAGGCGTATGGCACGAACTGGCCGTCCTACTATCAGCACTACATCAGGTATGGCAAATCCGAGGGGCGTGCCGGCACGGGATGCGGCTCGTTGCAGGGAGGCTGGCAGTACCACAACATCGCCTGGGCTGGTCAGCCCAACAGCTATTACTGCGGCCCGACGGTGGGCTTCATGATTCTGCGCAACGTCGGTGCGGGAAACTCGAGGTACAACGGGGCCGGTCTGACTATCAACAACGTTGCCAACCACATGGAGACCGACCGCTACGGTTACACGAGCTTCAACAATCGCAAGTTCCAGCAGGGCATGAACCGCTGGCTCGGCGCCGACATCTACGCCACTGCCGAGTTGCCCTCCTACGCCACGGTCCGTCAGGAGGTGCTCGACTCCTACCGCAACGGCTACGCCACCGCCTTCGACGCGCACGAGCGCCGCGGCGGCCCGCACTACAACGGGCACGGCAACAGCACCTTCTCGCACATCGTGGTCGTGGATGCCTACAACCAGGACACTGACGTCGCAACCATCGTCGACTGCTCGTCGAGCTGGTACAGCAACTCGAGCCAGAAGTTCAACTACGACCTCTCTGACTTCGTGGGTCGCTTCGTGAACGCGCCCGACTGGGGCTATCGCGACGGCATCGGCATGTACTACGCCAAGAACTAGGAGGCCCCTATGCCCAGCCACCTCAGCAAAAAGCCGGAGGCGCGTTCCCGTCGTCGCCCCATCGTTGTGCTTGCCGTTGTTGTCGCGGTTGCGGTGGTAGGCGTGGTTGCCTGGGCCGTCCTGTCCGGCCCCTCGGGGTCCGTCGCCACCGACGACCCCTCGCCGAGTGGCGAGGCCACTGAGTCGGAGTCCGCTGAGCCGTCGGGGCAGGATGCGCCGACGGTCGCGGCTAACGGCTCGCTGCCCTTCTCGCTCGACGGTGTCTCCGCCGACGCCGTCGTTCAGGAGCTCCCTGAGGGGGCGGACCCCATCGCCCTCGCCAACGAGTGGACGTTCGGCGGCGACTACGTGACGATCGGATCTGCGCCCGTTGACGCTCAGACGGTCTTTGGATCGAGCACCTCGACGCCCGAGGACTCGAGCTCCTACGTCGCCGCCCTCATCAGCTCGGACGGCACGACAACGCCGCTCGAGGAGCCCTCGTCCGGCGAGAAGGTTTGGGAGCCGCAGGACGGCACCGGCGATGCCTCACGTGTCGTGTGGCGCTCGTCAGCCCTCTCGTACTCGCCCTTCTCGGGGTCTGATGACTGGCGCCTGCAGGTGTGGTCCGCCGAGGACGGTACGGCCGTGACCCTCGGCAGTGCGGCCGATCTCAACGACACCGATGAGACGCCCACGCTTGGCGCGGAGGTCGTTCCGACGACCAATGGCGAGCAGGTGCTCTTTGCCTCCATGCGAGCTGACGGCGACGCCTGGTCCCCGGCGGTACTCGCCTATGACCTTGCCTCTCCTGGCGCTGATCCTGTGGTTGTGGGGGAGGGCTGCTATCCCGCCGCGATCGAGGGTGGCGCGGTCTATGCGGGCGACGTGGTGACCTCCGAGGAAGGCGCCGTTTTCTACCACGGCCTCTATAGGTGGGACGGCTCTGAATCCTCACGGGTCTTCTCGGTGTCTTCCGAGGGGGATTTGTGGGGAATCTCGGGCGTATGGGCGAGCGGGTCTTGGCGTGTAGTGAGCTTCTCGTCCACTGACGCGTCGGCGGGCAGCTACATCGGTGTCTGGTCGGATGACTTCTCGGCCTGCGTTGCTTGGGTGCACACGCCCGCGTCCGGCGTTGTTGCTTCGATGAATGGCGAGTGGCTCGTCTGGGGCTCCGGTTCGCAGAGCGAGAACGCTGGGATGTACGCACTGAGACTCGCCACCGGTGAAATCTCCTACCTGGGAGCGGCCACCGGCTACTCGAGGCCCTCGATTGCGAGCGAGAGCAACGCCGTGCTCGTGCCTGTCTGCGACGGTGAGAACGCAGCGAGCTTCCGCGTGGGGACACTGGAGTAAGTAAGGCGCACTCCACTTGGACTCAGCTTCGCGAGGCGCTTTGCCATAGCCTTTCGCCTCCCGAGGGCTGTGGGGTAGATCCAGAATCAGCACAGCAAAAAGCGCCGGACCCCCCAGGGGTGGTCGACGCCCTTCACCATCGCGTTTGTTGTCTTGATGGGTTGGGTGGCCACTCCCTCCCCCGACCCCCCG
>NZ_CBIFYV010000036.1:0-13020 GCF_966187215.1 Thermophilibacter sp. | reverse complement strand
GCGAGCGTAGGCAACTCACAGCATGCGGGAGGCCTCCCTATTTGTCACCCTCGGGGCGTAAACAACGTCTTGGCACTGAACACCTAGGCCGCGGCGAGGACGGTCTGCGCCTCCTCGCAAGCGGTGGCCAGGCTGTCGTAGGCCGCCTCGATGCTCGGCGCCACGCGCGCGGTCTCCCGCTCCACGGTCGAGCGGTAGAGCAGCCACGCCGCCACGCAGCCGGCGATGCCCGCCACGCCCACGATGATGCCCGGCACCATCGCGTCCCAGACCATCGTGAAGCACATCCCCACGCCGAGCACCAGCGCCGCCGCGACGCCCAGCGAGAGCGCGCGGACCTGCGCCTTGCGGGTCTTCTCGCCCTCCAGGCGCGCGATCGAGGCGATCAGGTCGTCCATCGTGCGCTGGATCTTGACGAGCTGCGCCTTGTTGCGGACCTTGCGGCTGCGGCGGAACGACAGCACGGCGGAGCCGCCGGTTTGCGACGTCTTGGAGCCGGTGAGCTCCCAGCCCAGGTTCTCGTAGCAGTCGCAGGTCACGGTCACGAGATCGCTCGCGACCGTGGTGCGCGCGTACTCGTAGGAGCTGTGCGCCGGCTGCGGCGCGACGACAGCGGTCGCGACGGCGCCCGCCACGGGGGTGCCGCAGGCCGGGCAGACCCTCTCGGCGCCGGTGAGCTCGTTTCCGCAGGTGCTGCAGTACATGGTGTTCTCCCTTCCTGGGCGGACCCTTCCGCCTCCTTGACGAGACCATCCTCGGCCCGCCGGGTGAAGCGAAGTTCACGCGCGGGTAAACGAGCCCGTTAACATTCCCGTGACGCGGGTGCGCCACCATGGGCGCACGCGAGGTGGGGAGGTCACATGGCTCAGAGT
Organism: Thermophilibacter sp.; assembly: GCF_966187215.1. Lineage (NCBI taxonomy): Bacteria > Bacillati > Actinomycetota > Coriobacteriia > Coriobacteriales > Atopobiaceae > Thermophilibacter > Thermophilibacter sp. The sequence goes on along the minus strand of NZ_CBIFYV010000036.1, from coordinate 12,148 downwards.
GGCAACGGACGGCGCGGCGAGAAGGACCCGGCTCAGGGCGTCCGTCCGCCGGGGGCGCTCTCACGGGTGCGCACCGCGGGCCTGGTGGGGCTGCTCGTGCTGGCCGTGATGGCGGTCATCCTGCTGTGCGTGGTCGCGGCGGGGTTCGTGGGCAGCGCGATAATGGACGCGGGCCTGCTGAGCTTCGAGCGGCTCACGAGCGTCGGCAGCGTCGTGACCCTGGTGTTTCTGGTCAGCACGATCATCGCCGTGGCGCTGGCGCTGGGCATCAACCGGACGCTCGTGACGCCGCTGCGCGTCTTCACGGCGGCGCTCGGAGAGCTCGCGCGCGGCAACTTCTCGTTTCGGCTGGAGCGCCCCCGCACCCGGCTGCGCCTGCGCGAGGCCGACGAGTTCGTGGACAGCTTCAACACCGCGGCCGCCGAGCTCGCGAGTACCGAGATGATGCGCGAGAGCTTTGTGAGCGACTTCTCCCACGAGTTCCGCACGCCGATCAACTCGCTGTGCGGCTTCGCCCAGCTGCTGCGCGAGGACGGCCTCACGCCCGAGGAGCGCGCCGAGTACCTGGGCATCATCATCGAGGAGTCGCAGCGCCTGGCCGGCCTCTCCGAGCGGGTGCTCGCGCTCTCCAAGATCGAGCACGTGCAGATCCTGCCCGACGTGGGTCCCGTGGACGTGGCCGAGCAGCTGCGCCGCGCCGTGGTGATGCTCGAGCCCAAGTGGTCGGCGCGCGGCGTGACCGTGAGCGTGAGCGCCGACCCCTGCGTCATCGACGGCAACGCCGACTACCTCATGCAGGTCTGGACCAACCTCATCGACAACGCGGTGAAGTTCTCGCCGGAGGGCGGGTGCGTGAGCTTGGCGCTCTACGGCGGCCGCCAGGGCGAGGAGGGCCGCGACGGCGCGGCCGACGAGGTGACCTGCTGGGTCTCGGACGAGGGCTGCGGCATGGACGAGCGGACGCGCGCGCACCTCTTCGACCGCTTCTACCAGGGCGACACGAGCCACGCGAGCGAGGGCAGCGGCCTGGGCCTGGCGCTGGTGAAGCGCATCGTGGAGCTGCATCGCGGCACGGTCGAGGTGCAGAGCGCGCCCGGTGCGGGCTCCACGTTCGAGGTGCGGCTGCCGGTCCGGCACGCGTAGGCGACGGGACGAGAAGGGCCGCGCGCTACGCCGCGTGCCCCTCGCTCACGAGTTTGAGGCCCACCACGCACGCCACGAGCCCCGCGATCAGCAGCGCCTTTGCCCACGAGAAGCTCTCCGCGCCCGTCGCCATGCTATAGACGACCGTGATGGCCGCGCCGATACCGACCCACACGGCATACGCCGTCCCGATGGGGATGGTGCGCACCGCGTGGTTGAGCCCGAGCATGCTGGCCGCGAGCGCGGCGACAAAGACGAGCGTGGGCGCGAGCCTGGTGAAGCCCTCCGCCCGGTCGAGCGCGACCGCCCACACGGCCTCCATGGCGCCCGACGCAACGAGAACGACCCAGTCCATGACAACCTCCCTGACGATGCCCACGCAGGAGGCCCCGCCGCGGCGGAGACCCCTGCCCTGCGCGCCGTCTTTGCGATCCTGGTACGGCTGCCCTCGTCAGGGGCCCATCTGGGCCACTGGGCATGGTAGCACAGCCCCACGCGCTTGTGGATTCGCTCGGGAGTCGGCGGGCGGACGCGCGGGCCGCGCGACGCGCTCAGGAATACTGATCGGAGCGTCCCCCAGTCGAGAGGATCGTCGTGCTGCTCAACCTCGTGCTCATCGTCGTCGGATTCGCGCTGCTCGTGGGCGGCGCCAACCTGCTCGTGGACGGCGCGTGCCGCCTGGCCGCGCGCCTCGGCGTACCCGAGCGCGTGGTCGGCCTCACCGTGGTCGCCATCGGCACGTCGCTGCCCGAGCTTGTGGTGAGCGTCACGTCCGCGGCGGCCGGCCACGCCGATATGGCCTTCGGCAACGTCGTGGGGAGCTGCCTGGCCAACCTGCTGCTCATCCTCGGGCTCTCCGCCGCGCTCGCACCGGTGGCGCTCGGGCGCGCCACGATCCGCTTCGAGATTCCGGCGAGCGTGGCCGCAGCGGGGCTCCTCGCGCTTCTCGCCAACACAGACGGCCAGGTCACGGCTGCCGAGGGCGTCGTGCTGCTCGTGGCGTTCGCGGCGTTTCTCGTCTGCACGGCGCGGATGGGGGCGGCCGAGGGCGCGGGCGAGAAGGACGGCGAGCCCGCCGCGGAGCCCCAGGCCGGGCGCCGGGGCGGCGTCGCCTGGTCGCTCTGGCTCGTGGTCGTGGGCGCCGTCCTGCTCAAGGTGGGCGCGGACCTCGTGGTGGACAACGCGACGCTGGTGGCCGGGGCCGCCGGCGTGTCGGAGCGCGTCATCGGCATCACCGTGGTCGCGCTCGGCACGTGCCTGCCCGAGCTCGTGACGAGCGTGGTGGCCGCGCTGCGCGGCAGCTCCGACATCGCGGTCGGCAACGTGATGGGCTCCAACGTGGCCAACCTGCTGCTGGTGATGGGCGCGCCCGCGCTCTTCTTGCCCGTGCCGTACGACGCGGCGTACAACCTGGACCTGGCGCTCGTGGCGGCGGCGTCGCTCGCGCTCGTGGGCTTTGCCTACGTGGGGCGCCGTCACGAGATGAGCCGCGCGAACGGCGTCGTGTTCGTGGTGCTCTACGCGGCCTACGTCGCCGCGTCGGTACTCAGGTAGGAGCCGTCGGCGGCACGGACCCCCCGCCGGCGCTGTCAGAAACCCGGTCCGATTGGGTGTTCTGGCCCGCTCGTGTTCGCGAGATAGTCCGTTTCGTCACAACCCCCTGCGATTGGGCACATCGTTTGATGTCCTTCTCGCCAAGGCGGCGAGAGGGACGCGAAATTGCCACGCTTTCCCTGACGTTGGGTAGGTAGTTTGATGCGATCTGGCACCTTGTATCAAACATGCCACCCAATCGCACCCCGTCGAGGCACGGGACGGCGAGAGGGGCGCGAGCCCGCGGCGGCGGACGCGCCAGCGCCGGCGCCCCTACGCGCCGTAGGCGGCCTCGAGCTCGCGGATGCGCGCGTAGAGCCAGCGGTTGGTGGGCACGAGGATGCCGTGCCGCTCGGCGCGCGCGATGATGGTGCCCGCGAACTCCTCGACCTCGGTGGGCTTCTCGTTGATGCGGTCCTGCGCCATCGACGGCATGCCGTCCGGCTCGAGCGAGGCGATGAGGTCGGCCATCTGCGCGAGGTCGGCCTCGGTCACGTCCACCCCCTCGGCGCGCGCCACGGCCAGCGCCTCGCGCATGGCGGCCACGAAGCAGCGGTTCTGCTCGCTGCCCGGCTCGCTCGCCGTGCCATAGGTGCCGCCGTAGGCCATGCAGGTCTGGTTGATGCCCACGTTGAGCATCAGCTTCACCCACATGCGGCGGCGGATGTCGGCCTCCACCACGTGCGGGATGCCGGCGCGCCCGTAGAAGTCGGCGACGGCCTCCACCACGCCGGGGGCCGTGCCCTCGGCCGCGCCGAAGCGGATCTCGCCGGGGTGCGTGAACGTGAGTGCGCCGCCGATGAAGACCGCGTCCATCCCCTGCGCCACCGAGAGCACCGTGCGCTCCCAGCCGAAGACCTCGGCCACGCGCTCCTCGCTCGTGACGCCGTTGAGCAGCGACGCGATGACCGTGCGCGGCCCCACCAGACGGGCCGCGGTCTCCAGCGCGAGCGGGAGCCCCGGCGCCTTGGTCGCCAGGATCACGAGGTCGACGGGCTCGGCCTCGCGCGCGGGAATCGTGCGGGTGCGACACGGCTCGCCGTTGACGGTCACGACCTCGCCGACGTGACGCTCGAAGCGCGTGTCGTCCATCACGAACTCGATGGCGTCCGGTCCCAGGCTCCTCTCGATGAGGCTGCCGTAGAGCAGCCCGACCGCCCCGCGCCCGATGATCGCCGCCCGCTCGATGGCCATGTCCGCCTCCCGTCTCCGCCGCTTCTCTCGCTGCATTGTAGCGCGCCTCCACAAACTCTCCGCTTACGCGCGGGCGCGCCGACATGCTAGGGTCGTGTCACATCATGGTTTGCCCCGGATGGCGTCGCCGCGCGAAACGGTGCGCCATTTTTTGTGCCGATGCGCCGGGGCGAGTTGGACCGCGCGAGCGGGAGTCGTCGAGAAAGGCTGGTCAATGCCCCAGAACAAGCGAGAGAGCCTCATCTTCACCGTCATCATGTGCTTCTGCATGGTGCTCGGGATGTCCGTCTACAACGTCGCCCGCGTGCACAGCTGGGCGTTCGGGCCGGACGTCGTGGCCGAGGCGTGGGTGGGCTTCCCGCCGGCCTACGTGGTGGCGATGCTGCTCGACGTCTTCGTGGCCAGCCGCTTTGCCAAGTGGTTCGCGTTCCGGTTCCTCGTGACGCCGGGCAAGAGCTCCAAGACCGCCATCACGCTGGCCATCTCCACGACGATGGTCTTCCCGATGGTACTGTTCATGTCGCTCTACGGCGCGCTCGAGGCCACCACGCACACCGGCCAGGTGGCGCTGATCCCCCTGATCTGGCTCACCAACATCCCGTTCAACTTCGTGGCCGCGCTACCGTGGAACCTGCTCGTGGCGGGCCCGTTCTCGCGCTGGCTCTTCCGCCGCGTCTTCCCCGAGGGCACCGTGCTCGAGGCGCCGCTCGCCGCCGACGCCGCGTAGCGCGGCCTAGCTCGCGCCCGGCGCCACGGCCCCGCCGTCAGGCGCCGGCGATCTGGCGCTGGACGCGCTTGGGCAGCTTGGCTAACACCAGCTCGTAGCTCTGGTCGCAGAGCGAGAGCACAAGCTCCTCGGGCACGTCCGACGCCAGGTCCACCGAGACCCACGTGCGGCCGTCGGAGTAGTAGCCCGGCAGCACCGCGTCCGGCCACTCGGCTCGCAGCTCGCGCGCCTGGTCGGGGTCGCACTTGAGCGAGAGCAGGTGCCGCCCCGCATAGGGTGCCTTGGCCTCCGGCGCGGCGGTGAGCTCGCACGCGAACTGGCGGCCGCCCACCCAGTAGACCATCCAGCCCCACGCCTCGTGGAGGGCACGCGTGGCACCGGGGTGCGCGAGCAGGCGCTCCTCTATGCGCGCGAGGTCCATGGCCGCTCCCTACCCCGCGACCGGTGCGGCCGTAGTGCCAGAGGTTGCGGCGGGCGCGTCGCGCCAGCGCCTGAGCGTGGGCAGCACGGCGCCCATCAGCGACGCGCACTCATCCACCGACCAGCCCGTGGCCTCCGCCATGCGCGGCGCGCAGTCCTCGATCATGTCGTCCATCGAGACGTCCTCGACCCAGGCGCCGTCGTCATAGCACCAGCGGCAGAGGTCGGCGACCTCGGTGCCGTCCGCCTTGTGTCCGTGCTGGTCGGGACCGGTGAACATCATGCCGCAGCTCTGGCAGTAGTGCTCGGGCATCTCAAGCAGCTCCGTCACCGGGACGTCCAGCTCACGCGCGATGAGCTTGGTCATGTCGATCCCGGGGACCGTCGCCCCGGTCTCCCACCGACTCACGCACTGACGCGTGACAAAGAGCCGGCGCGCCAGCTCCTCCTGGGTGAGCCCGTGCTCGCGGCGCAGACGGGGCAGCACGTCCTTGATGGCCATGGGGCCTCCTCGCCTCGAAGGGAGCGGGCACCCGTCGCGCCCGCCGTCACGGCAATTGTCCGCCCCGACAGCGCACGCGACAAGCAACGCCCCGTTGCGCGGCGAGAAGGGCGCGATCCGCGGTCCTTCTCGCCCCAACGCCTAGGACTTCCCGCACAGCACCGAGACACGCTGCTGGGAGAGGCCCACCAAGGCCGCAATGTCCCGAAGCGTGAGCCCCTCGCTGCGAAACCTGCGCGCCACATCACGCGTGAGCTCGGAGGACGCCCGCTGGGCCGCCTCGGCCTCGGCCCGTGCCCGCTCCAACTCTTCAAGCATCGCACGAGAGTCGGAGTCCAGAACCGGAAGCACGTGCACCTCTCCCACCTCTTGGCCAAGCAGCGAGGCAGCGTCGCGGACGAGTCCCTCTACCTGGTCAAGACGGCGCACCTGCGTAAAGAGCCCCGGTATCTCGGCCACGGAGATGGCCCACCAGCCGTCGCTGCGCGTGACGGACGCATTGACGTCAATCTTGCCCATGGCCACCTCCAAATAGATAGCGAAGTATCGCCTGCGCCGTGATCTCGTTTATCTCGCTGTGCCGCGGAACGGTGGTCTGCTTGCTGCCAACCGTTACCTTGGCATGACGGGAACCCTCCTGCCACACGACCTCAAGTCTCGAGCACGAGCCATCTCGTTGACGCGCTTTCTCAGCAGACGGTACCTCATGGCCTCTACCCCTATTGTTATCACATATCAATAGTTATTGTCTTAACTCAATCCTCCCAATTTGAAACATCTGTTCGTATAATACCAAACATGTGTTCTGTTATCAAGCGAGTTTGGGAGAGGGGCTTCGTCCGGCTTGAGACGGCGCCTACGCCGCGCCCCTCTCGCCGCCCCGCGACGCGCGGCCGCGCACGAGGAACACCGCGATGAGCAGCAGCGCGACCGTCACCGCGGACATGGCCGCGAACGTCACGTTGAGGCCGTGCATCGAGGCCGCCGCGTCGCCGCCCGCGCCTGCTGCCACGCTCGACATGACGCCCACGAACACGGCCGAGCCCACCGCGCCCGCCACGGTGCGCAGCGACGTGAGCAGCGCCGTGCCGTCGGCCGTCCTCGCAAGGCCGATGCGGCTCGTGCCCCAGGTGACCAGCGGCATCATCAGACAGCCGATGGCCACGCACCGCACCGCGTTGAGCACCGAGGCCACCCACACGCTCGTCTGGAGCGTGAGCGTCGTCATGCCGAGGTTGCTCGCCAGCATGAGCGCCGCGCCGGCCACGAAGAGGCGCCTCATCCCCAGCACGTCGTAGATGCGCCCGGCAAACGGGCTCACCACGGCCATGAGCAGCGACCCGGGCAGCGTCACCAGACCGGAGACCGTGGCGCTCTGCCCCAGGATGTTCTGCACGTAGAGCGGCATGATGACCGAGGAGCCCATCATCACCAGATAGAGCAGCATGCTGCCGATGACCGAAAGCGCGTAGTCGCGGTTGCGCAGGATGCGCAGCTCCAGGAACGGCTCGTCCAGGCGCAGCTGGCGGCGCACGAACACCACCGCGCCCACGACGCCCACGACGAGCGGCGCCACGGTCTGCGCGTCGGCGACGCCGAGGCTCGACACGTTTCCGATGCCCAACGTCACGCCGCCGAAGGCAAGGATCGACAGCGCGAACGACGGCACGTCAAAGCGGCGCTCGCGCGTCTCGAGGACGTTGCGGAAGACCCGCACCGCAAAGACGAGTGACACCGCCATGATCGCGATGGCCACGTAGAAGATCCAGCGCCAGCCCAGCGTGTCCACGAGCACGCCCGCGAGCGTCGGCGCCACCACGGGCGCGGCGCCCACCGACAGGCCGTACCAGCCCATGGCCTGCCCGCGCTTCTCGGCCGGGAAGATCGACAGCGTGATGACCTGCGCCATCGAGGTGAGCGCGCCGCCGCCGAGCGCCTGGAGCACGCGACCGACCATCATGACCTCGAAGCCCGGCGCCAGCACGCACAAAAGCGACCCCGCGATGAACGTGCCGAGCGCCGTGAGGTAGAGCGGGCGCGTGGGGAAGCGCGTGATGAGAAACGCCGTGAGCGGCATCATGATGCCCATGGCCAGCGAGTAGCCGCTCGTGAGCCACTGGCCGGTGGTCGCGTCGAGCCCGAGCTCGTCCATGATGGGCGGCAGCGCCGTGGTGAGCGCCGTCGCGAGCATCGACGACGCGACGCACGTGATGATGATGTTCACAAAGACGAGGGTCCGCTGACGCGGCCGCAAGCTCTCTGCCCCTGCCATGGCTACCTGCCCTTCGTTGCGCGCGGAGGGCCGCCCCGCGCGCCGGTCCCGGTTTTTCCGGGTGAGCACTATAGCCAAGTTTGTGAACGCCACATGAACGCGCGGACGAGAAGGGCGCGAATCCACGGTCCCTCTCGCCCGCGCGGCCCGGGAAGCGCCGACGCGCTCACGCCGAGAAGAACGACGCGTCGGCGGCCCGCCACGGGCGCAGGCGCGCCTCGTCCACCGTGGTGTGCGCGTGCGCGGGGACGTCCGCCCACTTGACGGTATGTCCCGCGCCATGGCTGCAGAAGACGGAGTCGGGCGTGTTGGGGAGGTCGGCCTCGGGGTCGTAGGCCGCCGCAGCGATCACGGCGTCGGCGTCGTGGCACGCCCGGTAGCCGTCGAGCTCCAGCGAGAGCCGGCCGCGGCCGCCGGTGTAGCGCGCCACCTCAAGCGCGTACTCCCCCACCTCGGAGGCCGGCACCACGCCCGTAAGCGTGGCCGCGTCGCCCGACGTCACGGGCGGGTCCAGCTGCGCCGCCATCCGCGTGAGGTCCGCGAGCGCGCGGCCCACCCGGTCGGCCGGCACCGTGAGCCGCAGGCGGTACCACGGCTCCAGCAGCAGGCAGTCGCCCCGCTCGCGGGCGACCATGAGGGCCTGGCGGACGGCGCGGTACGTGGCCTGGCGGAAGTCGCCGCCCTCGGTGTGCTTGGCGTGCGCCCGGCCCGCGAGCAGCGTCACCCGCACGTCCGTGAGCGGCGCGCCCGTGAGCACGCCCGCATGGTCGCGCTCCATGGCATTGGTGAGAATGAGGCGCTGCCAGTTGAGGTCCAGGCTGTCCGTCGGGCAGCGCGTGCCGAACTCCACGCCCGACCCGCGCGACAGCGGCTCCAGCGAAAGGCGCACCTCGGCGTAGTGGCGCAGCGGCTCGAAGTGGCCCACGCCCTCGACGGGCGCCGTGATGGTCTCCTTGTAGAGGATGCCCCCGGGGCCGAAGGTGACGTCGATGCCTTGGCGCTCGCGCAGCAGCTCGCGGACCACGTCCTGCTGCACCTCGCCCATGAGCTGGACGTGGACCTCCTGCAGCCGCTCCACCCACGTGACACCGAGCGTCGGGTCCTCGTCGGCGAGCTCGCGCAGCGCCCGCACGAGCGCGGTGACGTCCGTCCCCTCCGCAGGGATCACCTGGTAGGAGAGCACGGGCGCCAGGGCCGGCTGGGCGAGCGGCGGCTCCGCGCCGAGGGCGCTCCCGGGCACCACGTGCGAGAGCCCGGTGACGGCGCAGACGCGCCCGGCCGCCACCTCGGGCACGGTCTCAAAGCTCGCACCCTGGTAGAGGCGCACCTCGTTGACCTTCTCGGTCCACGTGACGCCGCGGTCGGTGCCCGTGATCTGCGCCTTCGCGCGCAGCGTGCCGCCCGTGACCTTGAGCCAGGCGAGCCGCTCCCCGCGCGCTGAGCGGCTCACGCGAAAGACCCGCGCCGCGAACTCCTCCGGCCACGAACGCTCCGGGGCCAGCGCCGACAGGGCGTCGAGCAGCTCGGTCACGCCCTCGCCGCGCAGCGCCGCGCCAAAGAGCACGGGGAAGAGCGCGCCGGCCGAGAAGAGCCGCGCCACCGTGGCCGGCGCGAGCGCGCCCGTGTCCAGGTACTCCTCGAGCGCCGCCTCGTCCGCGGAGGCCGCGTCCTCCACGGCCGCCGGCTCGCCCGCCGCAAGCGCCGCCCCGTCCACGCAGGCCGCCGAGAGCCGCGCGCGCAGCTCGGCGAGAAGCGCCTCCCGACCGGGGTTCTCCAGGTCGCACTTGCCCACGAAGACGAGCGTCGGCACGCCGCGGCGGCGCAGCAGCTCCCAGAGCGTCTCGGTGTGGCCCTGGACGCCGTCGTTGGCGCCCACTACAAGGATCGCCAGGTCAAGGGCTGCGATGGTTCGCTCGGCCTCGGCGGAGAAGTCCACGTGGCCGGGCGCGTCCAAAAGCATGAGGTGCGCGCCGCCCCAGTCGAGCGCCGCGGTGGACGAGAAGATCGTGATGCCGCGCTCGCGCTCCATGGCGTCGGTGTCCAGGTGCGACTCGCCGCGGTCCACGCGGCCGGCGGCGCGGATGACACCGGCCTGCTCGAGCAGCGCCTCCGCCAGCGTGGTCTTGCCCGCGTCCACGTGGGCGAGAAGCCCCACGACCGCCTGTCTCATCGCGTCTATACCTCCGAACCGAGCGCACCGACAACCAGATCTTCTCGCATCATAGCTTGACCGGCACCGCGCGCCACGTCATACTGGCGCCGTCGGCCGAGCGGGGAATGGGCCTCGCAGCGCGGGTGGCGCCGCCATCGGACCGCGGGGAGACAGGGGCACATGCGCATTCGCTAGACATCTTCAGCTAGGTTCACCCCCATGCGCGTGGGGACCTCCCTCCGCGCGGAAACGAGATGTCTATGCAACTGATGCTCTCCGGCGTCACGTACGCCTACCCCTCGGCCTCCGAGCCGATAATCAACAACGTAACGATAACCTTCCCATGCGGCTGGACCGCGCTGCTGGGCGACAACGGCTGCGGCAAGACCACGCTGGCCCGGATCGCCTGCGGACAGATCGCCCCGGACGCGGGCTCGGTCACGCGGGGTCTGCTCTGCGCCTACGTGCCCCAGGATGCCGATGAGCCGCCCGCCGACCTCGCGGACTTCGCGCTGGACTACGGCCGCGAGGCCCACCTGCTGCGCGTGGCCTTCCGCATAGCCGACGACATGCCCTGGCGCTTCCACGAGCTCTCCTTCGGCGAGCGCAAGAAGCTGCAGGTGGCGGTGGCCCTCTGGAGTCGCCCGGACGTGCTCGTGGCAGACGAGCCCACCAACCACCTCGACGCCGACGCCCGCGCCGAGCTGGCCGCGGCACTGTCGCGCTTCCGTGGCATCGGCATCCTCGTGAGCCACGACCGCGAGCTCGTGGATCTTCTCGCCGGGCGCTGCGCCTCCTTCGAGCCGGGCGGCATCGTGGTCAGGCCGGGCGGCTTCACCGCGGCGTGCGAGCAGGCCGAGCACGAGCGCGCCGCAGTGGCGGCAGAGCGCGCCGACGCCCGTCGCGAGCTCGCGCGGCTGGCCGCCGAGAAGGACGCTCGGGCCCATGCGGCCGCGCGGGCCGACGCACGGCGCAGCAAGCGACACCTGGACCCGCGCGACCGTGACGCCAAGAGCCGCATCGACCTCGCGGTCTTCACGGGCAAGGACGGGCACGCCGGGCGGCTCTCGTCCCAGATGGACGCGCGTCTGGCCGCCGCTCGGCAGCGCCTGGACGCCGCGCGCGTCCACAAGCGCTACGACGGCGACCTCTGGGTGGACAGCGCGCCGAGCCCGCGCAAGGTGGTGCTGCACGTGCCGGCGACGGAGATCGCCTGCGGGCCGGCGGGGACGCTCACGGTCCCCGAGCTCTGGCTCGCCAACACCGACCACGTGGGCGTGATCGGGCCCAACGGGGCGGGCAAGTCCACGCTGCTCGCGCACCTGCGGACGCTGCTCGCCGAGGACCTCCCGGTGCTGGACGTCCCCCAGGAGCTCGCGCCGGAGGCGCGGGACGCGGCCGTCGAGCGCGTGAGCGGCCTCGGCCCCGCCGAGCGCGGGCGCGTCCTCTCGAGCGTGGCGCAGCTCAACTCGGACCCGGACCGCATCCTCGAGGGAGGCCGCACGAGCCCCGGCGAGCTCCGAAAGCTGCTGCTCGCGGAGGGGGCGCTGCGCCACCCGGAGCTCATCGTCATGGACGAGCCAACCAACCACCTGGACCTCCACTCCACCGAGGCCCTCGAGCGCGCGCTGGCCGCCTACCCCGGGGCGCTCGTGCTGGTGAGCCACGACCGCGCGTTCCTCTCCGCGTGCACCACGCGCACCTGGGTGGTCCGCGACGGCCGCGTGCGGGAGCTGTGAGCGGGCGCGGGCGGGCACGGAGGACCCTCCACCCCCCTGCACATGCGTTTTTTTGACGCATGTGCAGGACCAGCAAACGCCCCCGCCCCGTCGCGACGGATGCACATGCAGCAACCCGATGCAAGTGCGATGCCAGCAGACACCTCTGCCGCAGCGGAGCTGATGCACTTGCGTCAACCTGACGCATGTGCATGCTCGATGGGACCGCCTTCCCGCACCGAAGGACTGCACATGCGTCAGATTGACGCATGTGCACGGGGCAGAGACGCCCACGAATCCCCGGAACCCATGCACATGCGTCAGATTGACGCATGTGCAAGGACGCGTCCCGAATTTTGGTGTAGGCGGCGACTCGGCCGGCGCCCGGAGGGGCGCGGCCGTTCCCTAGAATCGCAGTCACCACAAC
>NZ_CBIFYV010000035.1:0-16865 GCF_966187215.1 Thermophilibacter sp. | reverse complement strand
CGCTCGCTCGGCTGGAGGAGCCCCGACCAGTACCGGAGGGACCTGGGGCTCGCCGCGTAGTGTCCAAGAATATGTCCGCACCCCCGCTTCTCGCCTACGCCTGGCTATCCGAACACTTGAGGCCGCAGAGCGCTCGGATAGCCAGGAACATCGCCGCGCGCCCGCGCGTGCCCGCCCGGCGCGGCGGCGCGCTAAGATGGACGGCGCAACGCACCCGATCCCCCGAGGAGGACGCATGATGGAGGAGCAGCTCAAGGCAGACGTCGACGTCTTCGTCGACGAGGTGTGGGAGGACGTCGTCGCCGACATCGCGCGCCTCGTGCGCCACGACTCCGTGGAGGACCTCTCGGCCGCGCGGCCCGGCATGCCCTGGGGCCCGGCCTCCAACGCCGCCCTGGTCGAGGCCGAGCAGATGGCCGACCGCCTGGGCCTCGAGGTCACCGACCTCAACGGCTACCTTGGCTTCGCCGACGTCCCCGGCGCCTCCGGGCCCGAGCGCTACGTGGCCACGATCGCCCACACCGACATCGTGCCCACGGGCCTGGGCTGGACGTTCCCGCCGCTCGAGGTCACGCGCAAAGACGGCTACCTCATCGGCCGCGGCGTTGCCGACGACAAGGGCCCGTTCGTGCTGTCGCTCTACGCCGCGCACTTCTTCGCGCGCCGCGCCGCCGCCGGGCACGCGCCGCGCTACACGCTGCGCTGCATCATCGGCAACAACGAGGAGACCGGCATGGGCGACGTGCCGTACTACCTCGAGCGCTACCCCGAGCCGCTCTTCTGCTTCTCGCCGGACGCCGACTTCCCGCTCATCTGCGGCGAGAAGGGCCTCTACGGCGGAACCTTCACCTCGCCGGCGCTCCCGGGCGAGAAGCTCGTTGCGCTCGACGGCGGCACGGTCTCCAACGCCATCCCCGGCCAGGCCACGGCCCTCGTGCGCGCCGACGCCGCCGCGCTGCCCGCGGCCGAGCGCATCGCCGTCGAGGACGCCGGCGACGGCCTGGCCCGCGTCACGGCCACCGGCATCGGCGGGCACGCCTCGCAGCCCGACGGCACCGTCAACGCCATCGGCGTGCTCGCGCGCTACCTGCTGGGCGCCGGCCTCGTCGACGAGGGCGCCCGCGGCTTCCTGGAGCTTCTCGTCACGCTGACCGAGGACGCCCACGGCCGCGCCGCCGGCGCGGCCGCCACCGACGACAAGTTCGGCGACCTCACGCTCGTGGCCGGCACCGTACGCACCGAGGGCGGCCGGCTCGTCCAGACCGTGGACTCCCGCTTCCCCACCACCACCTCGGCCGAGGCCATCACCGCGCGCCTCGCGGAGCTCGCGGCCGCGCACGGCTGCTCCTTCGAGCAGACCCGCGGCGAGAAGCCCTTCTACATCGACCCCGACAGCCCCGAGATCCGCGCGCTCCTGGACACCTACGCCGAGTACACCGGGCGCCCCGGCGAGGCCTTCACCATCGGCGGCGGCACCTACGCGCGCCACTTTGCCAACGCCTGCGCCTTCGGCCCGCACGACCCGGCCGACGAGACGCCCGCCTGGGTGGGCTCCGAGCACGGCCCCGACGAGGGCGCCTCGGAGGAGGGCCTGCGCCGCGCGCTCAAGATCTACATCGTGGCGATCGCGCGCCTGATGGAGCTCGAGCTGTAGGGTCTCGCGGGGCGGACCGCCGTCTCCCGCAGACGCCTCCGATTGAGGTGCGGCCTCCTGACGTTTTCCGAGGCAAAACCGTCAGGAGGCCGCACCTCAACGTTTGGCCTGCGGCAAGCTGACGTTTTCCGGGTCAGAACCGTCAGGAGGCCGCACCCGGACGGCGCAGTCAACGTGCGGCCGGATGCCGCCTCTCGGCGACCGCGGCCCCGTCGCTCACGCGGGCGTGCGGGCGCGTGGGCGCCGTGTCCGCCGGACCAGCCGGGCCCGCTGAGCCAAACAACGCGCGGAAACAAGCACAGTTTTCTATATCCGCAGGTGAATTTAACGCACATGTCCGATTCTGCACGTTAATCAAGAGGCCGAAGGGTGGTTGTGGAGGCACGTTGTCACCCAGCCGCACACGCCGAATCGCCACCTAGTTGCATGTACTCAACACCATCGAAACGGCGAGGTCGTCACTTCCGCCCAGGTGATTGAGCCCGGTGTCAGCCGGACCCGAATCAACCGCATGGCAGACGACGACAGTCTCGAGCCGTTTGCTGCGGCGTGTTCCGGGCAATCTCGGGAGTATTCTCTTAAGAGCGTCCGCTCCTCGTTCTCAAAGAAGGTCAGAGCCAGCTTGCCCGGCAAATCGACTTATGGGAAAGCCGCGACATCGACCTAGTCGAAACCATGCCGAGTATCGAGAAGGCGCTGGGCCGGCCCAGGGGGCTCTCCTCAATCTACCTAGACGATTGTCTCGAGTTTGAATTCAACAGCGCCCAACAAATCCCCGTGTCCCAGGAATATCACACGGACTAGCAAGTAAAGCTTGCCTCCATGCCAAGGAAAACCAAGGGCTCGACTTGATGCATAGGAGCTTTTGGGATATGGATGCTAGGCTAATTTGCACCAAGCAGGAATCGGTACCGTCAAGATTCTTGCGCACTTTCCGACAGCCCTATAGGCCCGCCTCCCGATATGGCCTCTCGTCCAACAGCGTCACGTCCAGGTAGCGCCTCGACCCCCACTCGCTCTCCGCAACGTACTTGAGCCTCGCGGTCACGAGCATGAGGGCTGATTTCCCGTCCGGGAAGGCGCCGACCGCTCGGGTGCGGCGGCGGATCTCGCGGTTGAGGCGCTCGGTCGCGTTGTTGGTGCGGATCCTGCGCCAGTGGGCGGCCGGGAGACGCGTGTGGGTCAGGGTCTCGACGTAGCCCTCGCGGACCACTTTCGCGGCCTCCCCGAGCCTCATCGACTCCAGCTCCCCGGCCACGGTCAGGGCCTTGGCCTCAGACGCCTCGCGGGACTCCATAGCGTGGACTGCCTCGGGCATGGCGGCGACCCTCGTGCGCTTGGACTTGGGGACCTTGGCGAGAACGTTGCGATAGAAGTGGACGGTACACCTCTGGTATGCGGTCTCGGGGAAGGCCTCCGCGATCGAGCCCATGCCGGCGGCCTTGTCGCCGGTGAACATCCTAACCCCGCGCGGGTCGCGCGACTTGAGCCACGAGAGGAACTCTCGCCAGCGCTCGGCGGACTCCGTGAAACCCTCGGCGGCCCCTATGACCTCGCGGTAGCCGTCGTCGTTGACCCCGATGGCGACCATGACCGTCACGTTCTCATAGGAGCCTCCCCAACTGCGCTTCAGGTATATTCCGGTAGGTGCGCTCGAGCGAGCAGCTGCGCCACTCCTCGATGGAGGCGAAGGCCTTTTCGCTGAGGTTGGAGACGGTGCTCGCGGACACGCTGGAGCCCCAGAGAATCTCGCTCACATCCTCGATCCTGCGCGTCGAGACGCCCGCCAGGTACATCTCGATCATCGCCTCCTCGACCGAGGCCTCGCTCCTGCGGTACCGCTCGATGACGGCCGTGGTAAACTGCATTCCCTTGGACTTGGGCATGCGTATCGTGACCTCGCCGGACGTGGTGGTGAGCTTGCGCTCGTAGTGCCCCGCGCGGTACGCCTCCCTATCGGCCGTCCTCTCGTAGCTCTCGGCGCCGATGAGGTTGCCGGCCTCCTCGTCCAGCAGTCCGTTGAGCAGCTCCTCCACGGTCCTCCTGACGAGCTCCCGCAAGTCGGTCTTCAGGGACTCCTCATTCAATGTTACGATGGGCTCGGGCATGGTCTTCCTCAAGCATGTTTCTTTTCTCGACAATCAGAAATCATACCGGGTCGGGCCGTGCCCTCCTTCCTATCTGGACGCCATTCCGCTGTCAAAGTGCGCAAGAAATTGTGCGTTACTAAGGCACGAGCACGTGCTGGAGAAGGCCGTGGTGGGCATCTGCCGGGCGACTATGGCTACCTCGCAGTCGCTTGGTGCGGCGTTACCCGACGAGGGCCACATGAGGGTGAGCTTCGATGACTCTATCATCACGGATACCGTTGTCGAGAAACAGCAAAACATGACGGAGGTGATGTCGGGACTGATGGAACCCACCGAGTACCGGGCAAAGTGGTACGGGAATGTTAATGGGTCTGAAAGCAAACGTTCTCGCCCATGACTAACCTGTGTCTCATATTAAATATTCTTTCTCGATTGCCCCATTTACCACATCGCGGCCGCAGAAACGCCTGGCAACAGTTTTCACATCTTCAAGCAGCCTGTCTCTGGCTACTGAATCCCGCTCATATGTATAGAGATCAGCCACGGGAACAACCTGGATTCCGCATTCGGTCCCCTTGAGGGGGATCGATTTAAGGACTGAAAAGCTCATCTTGCTAATCGCTTCTGGACCAATCTGCGTCGGGTCGAGATAGAGGTTCCAAGCGATGGAGTACTCAGCTAGCTTGTCGAAAGGAGCATCGTACACGCCATCGATACCGTCGAAGTTGCCAAGGCAGTAAGCCGCAACGCGCCCGTCTTGCCGGTTGAAGTCGCCCCCGTGAACAACATGTTCATGCGTGCCCGCCACAATATCGACGCCATTCTCAAGCAGCCAGGTAGCAAGCGCCTTCGTGTCTGCTGTCGCCTCCGGGTTATACTGCCCTCCCGCATGCATGCACATGACCACGAGGTCGGGGCTCTCGACACGCATGCGCTCAATATCTGCTGAGAGCATGGCCATCCTCTCACGCGAGCGCTCGCTTCTTTCGTACACCGGACAGCGGGAATTCTCCGAAAATAAAGAGATGACTTTGTTAAGCACCTTCAAGGGAAGGAGACCGCCGCGCTTGTAGCGAAACCTCGTAAACGGGTGGCTCAGCTCCTGCTCCTGGAAGAGGTTCACCCGCCAAGACTCGGACTTGGGGAGATAACAGTTGTTCAAGAACGCGTTGGTGCCATACGTATACGACATGAGGCCAATACGCATCCCACCAACCGTCACGATAAGCGGCGTCCTGCGCGATAGGTCGGCGAATACGCCGGTATGCAGGACGCCCGCCTTGTCAAGCGATTCAACCGTGGAAACGATTCCGTCGATCCCTCGATCAAGACAATGATTGTTGGCGGTTGAGACTGCGGTGATGCCGCAGTCTCGTACCGCCTCAGCGAATGCATGCGGCGAGCAAAAGCTGTAGCGCTCGGACGTGAGGCTGCCCTCACCTCCGGATATCGGCGTCTCCAGGTTTGCTACCACGAGATCGGATTCCCTGAGATAGGACTTCACGCGGACGAACAGCGGGCTGAAGTCGAACCCGCCGTCCTTAGAGCCGTAGGCGGGAAACATCTCCCCTTTGCACATCACGTCACCAACGAAAGTGACCTTTATTGTAGCCGGCACCGAATCACCCTTTTCGTCCGCTGATCCTAGCAGCCGCCGTTTTTACCTTGCTCACCAGCTGCCCTCTTTCTTCACGGTTTAGAAGAAACAATGCATTGAATCCAAATCCCGCCAGTGCGAAGAGCGCCGCTGCCGCTATCAGAAGGGGCCACGTGCCCCCGGGGATCGCAAGCTTGACCGCGAAGCCCAAGACTAGGAGCGCTGCGACTGTAG
This sequence comes from Thermophilibacter sp., assembly GCF_966187215.1. NCBI lineage: Bacteria > Bacillati > Actinomycetota > Coriobacteriia > Coriobacteriales > Atopobiaceae > Thermophilibacter > Thermophilibacter sp. Next base: position 11,290 of record NZ_CBIFYV010000035.1, on the reverse strand, counting down.
CCATCGACTTCAACACTTGAGGATAGAAGCGGTACCACTTAAGGCCCAAGTAACGAGCCGTTGCAGGAAGCATGAACGACATGTTGCGGATTAGGGCGACCAGACTTGGTACGCCCGCAACCACATACAAGCCAAACGGCGTTGAATTCAGAAGCGTCAGCGTCGCTACAACGGAGACGACGCCACCGATCAAAACCGCCATTGCATTCGACCATACCTTGTTAACCGTCGTGAATACGTTATAGAGAATCTGTACGCCGCTTGTGAACGCATAGCCAAACAGGCCAAGTACGGAAAGCGCCCAGAGCAGCTGCGCATCCTGCGAAGGCACCCATAACTCGTAGAAGCGATCTCCGAAGACCATGATTCCCGCGAGCGGAACCGTCATGATGCACGAGGTAAGGGTCATCGCCCTTTCAACGTTTTTGAGAAGCCTTTCTTTATCGCCCCTGGCCCAGTCAATAGTAAGCTCAGGGGCAAGCGCGTTGCAGACTGACCCCGATAGCTGCTGCATTAGCGTGGGAAGCGTCTGAGACAGTGACATTACTCCCATCGCCGTGGCGCCGAGCATCACGTTTGAAATGAGGGCGCTCAAGCCGAACGAAAGCATATTCCCAATGCTACTAACGGAGTTCCAGATTCCGGAGAAAAAAAGCTCCTTGAGCGCCGCAAAGGAGAAGCGTCGCTTTCCTTTGCGAATTCTTATACGGAGCTCAGGAGTGAGGGCATGCGTGTTGTAGGCGTTCGCGATGAGCGTGATAGCGGTCATGATCGAAGCAGCTAAGCCCACATACCATACGTGCGGTGCAAGAAACGCAAACAGTGAAAACACCACGATACAGCGCGTTATCTGGCCAGCTGCCTGCGCGATGTAGGAGCGGTCGAGGCGGTTTACGGCATAGGGACCGCAGTCGTACTTTGGAAGCGCTGTGGTCGCAAGGAAGTTCGCAAACACGAACGCGAACAGCAGTTTAACGTCCCAAAGGATGTCAGGGGGGACGTCGAAGACGAGCTCAAGGTAAATGATACAAAAGGAGGCGGGCACCATGAGTATCACGGCTAATACCAGATTACCCCAAAAGATAGAGTTGTAGTAGAGGTTCGCCCTGTCATAGTTGCCGCGCGTGTGCTCGATAGTGATGAAGCGTGCCGCCATGCTGCTGATTGCCGTAACGAGCAGTTGGGCGTAGGTAACGCAGTTGTTGGCAAGCGTGACGAACCCATTCGCCTCCGCTCCGAGCGTCGCCACGATAATCGGGGAGAGAGCGAGATTGATCACGACGTTTACGGCAAGCACAAGAACACTGCAGGCAATGTTGACAAGAGTTCTGTTCACGTTAAGTACTCCAAAATCACTAGCGGACAAGCGAGCGAAGCTTGCGTAACGTACGGTATCCGAGATTCGTGATTCGCTTCACGGGGTTATTCGCTATACGTCCGAGGTTATTTGAGAGTATCCAGTGAGCGCTTTTCGGCAATTCAACGCCATTGGCTTCTGAAGCTCGTGCTGCGTCGCTGTAATAAAACGGGTAGTGAATCGGCGTAACGTAGTGGAGCCTATGCATGAGCCTGTCGAATTTGCGACCATCGAAGTCGAAGCCGAACCGGCGCGCGTCGCCGCCTTCCGCCATGATCTCGAGAATCGTTCTGGCGCACTTCTCGCAAGCGCAGCAGTTTGACCCCCCATCCGACTCCCAGCAGACACGTAGACTAATTGGGATTTGTGAACTTTGCGAATACTGAACGATGTTCCGCACTTTGTCTTGCCTGCTGAACTCGAACCCGTCGTGATGAACCCGAATGCCACAGTATCGCACGTGGTTGTCAATTGTCGGATCCGAAGCACAGGTCACTCCTGTGCGCGTTTCTGCTGTGTTCGATGACGCGATATAAACGGTACTTCTTCCGAGTGCCCAAGCAAGTGGGGCAGCATGACCCAGGATGCCTATTCCGTGCTGAAATCCGTGCCACCAACCATCACCGGACTCGATGACCCGTCGCGTGAGGACATCCTCACGAAGGAACGTTCTGAAAGTGGAAGCCACCTCGTGAAACTCGACTCCGAAATTCTGCGCTACGGTCTTTCCATGTGCGCGCACGCGCGCCCAACCCTCAATGTCGCCGAGCTTGACATCCGCACCGCGCATCGTGAGCAATGTAGGATGTTCATTAATGTGTTGGATGAGCGTGTTGAAGGCGTCAACGCCACCGGAGAAGAAGCAGACGGCACCCCCTGCAGATTGCCGGTTCTCTTCTACGGCACCCACCCTAAGCTCGCCACCGAAGCGCATCATGGGATACATGTCCTCGTATCCACGCTTAACCTCAGGCAGACAGGCGAGGAAGTCCGCATCGCAGATGGGCGCTTCAATCACCGCGTCGTAGACCCAGGCCATAGGAAGGACATTGGCTAGCAATGGAATAACGGCAACGCCGGCGGGAACGCCACTGACGTCGACGTCGTACTGAACTTCGAATGACTGACTCAAATCGAAGGATTCCGCCCAAGGACCACAGACCTCGTAATGGTATCTAATGGCTTTTCCCTCAACACTGGGCATCGCTATCTCAATTATATTGCACGTCATGTTGCTATACCCCACGTCCTAATTACCTCCTTACACAGAACCTCTCGCCGCTTCAGCAATAAGGCTCCGGATGTCACCGAGCTTCCCTCGGTGCTTATGTAACGGGAATACCCCCGGTTTAGGAACGCTGTCCCGTATCGCTTCGACGGCCTCGTCCACGTTCTGGAAAAACCTCACATAGGAAAGTTCAGCAATCCATTCGTAGACCCTACCAACCTTGCCGTTGCTGTTGTTGAGCGCGACACAGGGTGTGCCCGTGATCGCTGCGAACACCATGCCGTGCAAACGGTCGGTAACCATCAAGCGCGCTGACGAGAACTCGGCAAGCTTGGCGAAGACCTCCCGTTCTCGCCGCTTCGGCGGCACACGATGGTCGACAGCGGTGTCGGTGTAGGCGATCGGCTCTCCCGGAAGCGCCGCTTTTACTGCGGCGCTCAAGCTCTTGACGGTCACATCATCTAGGACGCGTTCGCGGTCAGCACGCATGCAGAACAGAACACCATGTCGCTCGACGTGCTCTGAGGGTGTTTCGAGCCCGAGCACCACGTCCGGCGTGAGGAGGGCTCGGACGCCGGGGAAGTTTTCGGAGACGAATCGCTCGCTCAGCCGCTCGCGACAGCATATGGTCAGATCGGGGTGGGAGCACCATGAGGTGACGGACTCTTGGAAGAACTCCTCGCCCTCGGGGGTGGAGCGGTCGAAAGTGACGGTCTGGGGGAATACGACGACCCTGTGGCCTCTAAACGCTTCGAGGATACGGCGGAAGCGGTATTCCTCATTTGGCCACAGCGACCCCAGGAACCCGCCCCCATGAACCAAAATGACCTGGTTCATGGGAGACAACTTCGCCAAGGTCTTCTCGAAGCCCTCTACTTGGTTGGCTGTCACCTCGAAGTAGGAATCCGGCCCGAACCATTCGTCGAGAAGTTGCTGCTCAGCAAGCGCGATGGCCTGATCGCCAATGTTGCCATGCTCGGGCGTGTCCAAGAGCAGATGTGAGCGGGTACGGGATGTCGCGAGAAACTGCGCTACAGACGGAGCAAAGCGCAGGGCGTAATAGCATCGCCTTGCGACTCGCTTGATGGGATTCCTAACGCTCATAAGCCTTCGACTCACTCCCTCTGGTATCTCAAAAATGCCTGCAGTTCGGGCTAACGGAATAGAAAACTCCGATAGCGCGCTAAAAGCGTGATGGCCTGCGGAATCGACTTGCACACAAGGCAAACCAAGGTCTGCTTGCTGCTGACGAAGGGATTCGCCAAGCATCTGCGTAAACTGAGGGAGCGTCGCAGCTGTCTGTATTCCTCGCGCAGCTCGTTGAGCTTTCCCGACTTGGCGATTCGCGCCATAAGGGAGATCCTCGTCGAGAGACCAAACGCCTCTAGCTCCATCCCTGCTTGTATGCCTCGGCTATCGCAAAGAGCCCGCATCCCATTCTCGGCATCCAGCACCTCGAGCCTCTTCCGCGACATGCTGGCCATGATGCTTCCCCCACGCTGAACGTACCTATATGCGGGGCTGTCGATATACCTCACGAGCTGGGAATCAGCAAACAGCCTGTATGTGGTGAAGACGTCTTCGTGAAGCTTTCCGACTGGATAGCGTACGTCGTCGAACAAGGTCTTCCGGTAGAGCTTGTTCCACGCCACAACATCGACCAACCTTTGCTGTGCGATCAGCCTCTTCATCGCGTCTACGCCTGAAATGGTCTCGCTCTCAATGCGATACGGAAAGCACTGCCCTCCGCATACTGTTTGATAGGAGCACACTGATATGTCCACTCCATCGCTGTCGATAGCCTTTACCAGCAGCTCGATAAAATCGCTCGCAACGTAATCGTCTCCGTCAACGAGGGACACGAATTCACCACGCGCCTTCTCGATGCCGAAGTTCCTGGCATCCGACAAGCCGCCGTTTTCTTTTCTGAAGTACCTGAAGTTATCGAACCTCTCGGCATAATCAAGGCATATCTTCGGCGATTCGTCAGTTGATCCGTCATCGATAAGCAGCACCTCAATCTCCTCGTACGTCTGCGAAGCGAGGCTTTCCAGGCACCTTCCGAGGTGTTCTGAGATGTTATAGACGGGAATGACTACGCTTACGAGTCCTGTGCTCATTACCGTTTTCACCGCCCTTCGGCTGTTCCGCGGCCACTCCGCAAAGCAAAACCAGCGAGAGCAGGAGAATCATTCCGCCGCTGTGGGTTATCGGCATGCATTTCACTGCAACCACGGCCAGGCACAGTGCGGTCGCCACGACGAGATAGCGCATTGCTCCCGGAACGACCGCTCCTTTTAGGGCAATCATTGTCGGTCTTGCGAAAGCGCCGAAGAGGAGAACGAGCCCTATAACCCCCGTTCTCCACAGCTCGTTTACGTAGCCAACGTCGGAGTGGGAGAACCCGGGCACACCGTATACGGTGTGCCCGGTTCCGGTTATGACCATCAAAGGTTCGGGAAGGTTCCAGAAGCCCTCCCCGAACAGAATGGAGAGGGTGTTGTGCTGGGTTGTGCCGAGGATGTCCCCGAGAAGCCAGTCGATAATCTCCGGTCTTACCGTCGCAATCACGCCAATGATTACGGCAGCCACCAAAGCGATTATCAACGCGGTCAGCATGGTCGAAATGATGGAAAGCCCACTTGACTTACCGGCATACAACGAAGCGATCATGATTGCGACGACGAACAGCACCAGCCCGGTGCGCGCGTTCAGGGCCGGTACGACCAGCAGGAAAGGAACGGCGAACAGCCACATCTTTGAAGCCTCGCGGTCAATCAGAACCAGGAACGCCGGCAACGCCGCTATCACGCCCGTTCCGAAGCCATACAGATCGAGCATGCTGTTTGCGAAGCCATAGAATCGCCGCTCTGCGATCCAAGAGCCCTCCTGCATCTGCGTCGTCCCGGTATTCTGGAACATTATCTCGGTAAGCGTGTCTTTTATTCCCTGGTCAAAGAAAGCCGCCAGCGCGATAACCGCCTGCGCGAGGCCAGCGCAAATGAACGCTTTGACGACCTGGCCGCTCGTGAGGCCATGCTTACCTGCATACACAAGCGCAGTTACTGCACAGACGAGGCAGGTCGGCATCACGAGGAAGAAGGAGTATGCAGATGTTACGTAGTCGGACGTATAAACCTTATCGCCTAGCAGCACGTTTACCAACATGATAATCACCCAGTAAGCAGCAAAAGCACCGAACCAGGCGCAAAAGGAGCGGCCGGCACGCGAGCTGAGAATTCCTTTCGACCTCGGTGCGTTTGCGAGCAGGTAGGGGACGCTGAGCAAAGCGATGACCAGAACTAGATTGACATCGGGAAGTACAGGAGGGGCGAAAAGACACAAGAAGACATATATCGAAAGGAACGCGACATTCTTTGTACTTTGCTGGCGATTGCGCTCGGAAACCATCTAATTCACCGATTTCCCGTCTTGCTCAGACTTCGTACGTACATCTAACGCTGACGCCAGGAGTTTCGACGTGACCGAGACGCCGAGTATGCGAGCAAGTGCAAAAGCGAGCTTCTCTTCACGGCGCAGGGGGCTGGCCTTCCCGCTCACCGTTGAGAAGAGGAGCTTTACTCTTGTCATAAACTGCTTGCGCACCCGCGGTTCAGCTTGCCCAAAGATTCCGAGAAAGACGAACATCTGGGTAGTGAGAAACCGGCGCACCATGCCCTCCGTCGCCTCATCGCCCTCGAATCCAATCCAGCCATCGAAAAACCAGAGGTAGTCCGAGATGAGACCAGCCTCCCTTTGAGCGGAAGTACTGTCTGTGGATTGGCGATATGAATATGCGTTCACGGGGAGATACTTTATCGACTGTGCGTCGACAAGAATGCGCATCGACCAATCGAGATCCTCGACGAGTCTACCCTCGGGAAAGGGATGCGCGAGTGCAAACTCGCGACGTATGATTTTGTCCCACGGAGCGGCGGGCATCTTGCGCAATCGGGCCGCGCAACGGCGAATGTCGGAGCCCTGTAGCCGTTCGTCTCCGAACGCCGCGGCGTAACCGTTCCCCAGATCTTCTCGGGATCCATCTGGGAAGACTTTGGAAGAGTCGAGCAGGAACAAATCCGTTTCTTCTGCGGCGAGTACATGCGCCGCATCGCGATATGCCCCGTCGTCAACCCAGTCATCGCAGTCGACAAACGCAATATATCGTCCTTGTGCAGAACGAACACCCGCGTTTCTTGCGCTCGCCGCCCCTCCCTGTTCCCTTTTCAGTACTTTCAGGCGGAAATCCACGATGCTTTCGAGCACAGCGAGCGTATTGTCATCTGAGCCGTCGTCAATAACGATGACCTCGAGCTCAACGTCTTGGCTGAAAATGCTATTCAGGCATCTCACCACGGTATTCTCGCCGTTGTGTACGGGAACGATAAAACTGACAAGAGGCTGACTCACTCCTAAACTTCTCCTTCTTTTGGCAGCCGTATCGAACGGTGTAGAAGTCGGGCATCTGGGCCAATCATCGTTGCGATATAAATCGCAACATAGTCAATAAGGACGGCGTCGACTCCGAATCTTGCGGCGCGCGTTCGTAAGTGCTCGGGGTTCGGGACATGGCTCCTACCTGTGAGGCGTCCAATTGCATCTGCCCAGCTTTCACTGTCATTTTCGGGAACAATGCAGCTCTCTCCGAGTTCGTCCAGTACGTCGGCACACCCGCGCGCATTGGACGCGAGTACGGGCGTCCCCGTCGCCATCGCCTCAATAAGCGACACGGGCAGACCCTCGCGCCTGGAGGGCAGACAGAACAGGTCGCACGCGTTCAGGAGTGCCGCGACGTCTCGGCGGAACCCGAGAAGCCGCACGCGGTCGGAGACGCCTAGGCGCGTGGCGAGTGCGGATAGCTCCCCGCGAAGGGGCCCATCGCCGGCTATGAGCAGCTTCACCCTGCTCGGCAGCTTCGCCAGCGCCTCCACGAGCACGCGGTGGTTCTTGTTGTCGTTGAGGTCGCCGATCGTGAGCACGGCGAAATCGCCCGGAGCAAGACAGAGCTCAGCGCGGGTCAGCATCGAGCAACCCCCCCCCCTCGTAGATCCTGCTGGTCGCGGCGAGGGCCTCCTCCAGACCGTAGCGGCGCACCGACGCGACCGCGCCGTCGGAGAGCCGAGCGCGAAGCGCCGGATTGCCCATGAGCCCGGAGATGGCCGACGCAATCGAGGTGGGGTCGTCGTCGGGCAGCAGGACGCCGCTCTCACCGTCGGAGAGCAAGTCGGGGTCGATGCCCCGTATTGGGCTGGCGACGACCGGCAGCCCGCTCGCCATTGCCTCCATGACCGACACGGGCAGTCCCTCGTGGACCGAGGGGAAAACCAAGCAGTCGCAGGCCGCCATGATGTCGGCTATGTCGTCGCGGAAGCCCAGGAGAGATACCCGGCAGCCCACGCCGAGCTCACCGGCGAGCGCGAGCAGGCGCTCCCGCTCCGGCCCCTCGCCGCAGACGATGAGCTGAGCGTTCTCGGGCAGCAGCGGGAGCGTCCGGACAATCGCCGCCTGGTTCTTGCGCGGGATGAGATCTCCGACTGAGAGCATGGCGAAGTCGCCGGGGGTGAGACCCAATTCTTTCCGCTTCGCGTCGCGGTACTTGACCGCTGCGAACCGCGAGAGGTCCACACCCACACCGGGGGCGTATTCGACGCGACAATGCGCGAACTTCTTCGCCCTCTCGTAATCCTCATGGTTAATCGTTATGAGCACGTCCGTTAGCCGGGACATGGCGCGTTCCACCGGATACCACAGCAGCCAGTTCGCCAAAGGCGCACCCTTGTAGAAATGGAACCCGTGGGCGGTGTATATCACCCTCGTCCCCGTCCTTCGGGCATCGCGCGCTGCTAGGCGCGTGAGCACCGAGCCCACGGGTGTGTGGGTGTGCACGATATCGAAGCGCTCGCGCGCGAACAGGTCGCGCAGCTGCCGGTACGCTGTGAAAGTCCGAGTCGAAAACGGGCTGCGCGCGAAGTCTATGTCCACGAAGCAGTCGCAGTACGGGATATCGCATACGCCGTCAGGGTAGTCGTTCCTGGCGGCGACCCACGTCTCCCATCCCCGCTCCTTGAACCACCTCAGGTAAGGAATGTGGAACTTCGCGATGTGGCCGCGCACCAGCGTTGCCGAGAACAGTACCCTGCCGTGATCGGGAAAGCTCATCGCGCCCCCTCCCCGGTAGCCATGGTGCGCAACGTCCGCCATATGAGGGAGAAGTCCAGGGCGAAGCCCCGCCTCTCTATGTACTCGATGTCCAGCAACGCCTTCTCCTTGGGGAGAAGCTCGTAGCCGCCCTCAACCTGGGCGAGACCGGTTATGCCCGGGCGCACGGCGAGCCGCTGCTCCCAGCCGTGGATACGCTCCTTGAACGCCTCGTGAAAGACGGGGCGCTCGGGCCTGGGGCCGATGAGTGACATGTCGCCCTTGACCACGTTCCAGAACTGAGGAATCTCGTCCAGGCGGGAGTTACGCAACTTGCGCCCGAAGGGAGTCACACGCGGGTCCTCCCCCTGCGCCCACTGCGCACCGCGCGCCTCGGCGTCGGTGTACATGGAGCGGAACTTGTATACCTTGAATAGCCTCCCGCCCTTGCCCACACGCGTCTGCGCGTAGATGGCCGGGCCGGGGGACTCACTCTTTATCTTGAGTGCGATGGCACCCATAGGTATCGCAAGTATCACGAGCGCACACGAGCACGACACCACGTCGAAGGCACGCTTGACCGCGCGGTAGAAGGGACCTCCGGCAACCTGCCTGATCCTTGGCAGCTCAACCACGTCGTCGTCTGGCAGCAGCTTCGCCAGCACATCGGGTGCGATGGTGTTCTTCGCGAGACCCGGAGTGTTGCTGAGAGCGTTGAAGACGGCTCGGACCTCATGCTCGCCGGAGGCGCAGCTGGCGGCCTCGGCGAGCCGTCCCACGACCCCGCCGTTACTGCCCACAGCCGTACGCTCCTCACGCCCCGTCACGCGCTTCTCCGTTCGCACACGCGAGGGCATCGAAGACCCCCCCCCCCCGCGGCGCCGCAGGTCATGTTTGTGGTCCTTCTCGCCATGCCGCGCCCCTCAGTTCTTGGACGGGACCGAGAGCGGGACGAACTCGGCGAAGCCGTCGCCAGCGTCGCAGACGCGGACGCGGCAGCAGCGCTTGTGGCGGTCGAGCCCGCTCACGCGCGACTCCTGCCCCACGAGCGGCCCGGACTCCACGCGCAGCACGCCGTCGCTGAGCACGCCGGTCGAGCTGCGGATGACATGGCGGCAGTCCGTGACGGCCTCGAACCAGGCCTGGGCCTCCGGCGCGAGCGGCGCCCACGCGCTGCCCTGCTCGCCCACGAGCCTCACCGGGAAGCTCAGACGGGAGAGCGCCTTGTCGAGCTCGCGCGCGTCGCTCGTCACGGCGAAGAAGTAGCCCGGGTGCACGACCTCCTCGACGGTCCACCACCGTCCCCGCCGGCACATCCAGCGCTCGCGACGGATGACGAAGGCGTCCTCCAGGGCGGGCGCGCCCACGATCGAGCGAACCCGGTCGCAGTAGGTCTGCTCGCGGCCCTCAGGGACCTGGACGAGGTACCAACGTCGCCGACCCCGGGGGCTACGCCGGCCAAGGGGAAGCGGAGAGACGCCGCCCGCGATCAGGGACAACTCACTCGCACGATCAACCCGCGCGACCATCGCCACCGGCCTCCCCTCACCGAAAAGCCTGAAAAGGTACACCTTTTTCAGGAGCTGCAAATCGCTGCCAATTATAGTACCCCCCTCCCTATTTGTTGTATAGAGTCCGTTGATTTTTGTTAATGAGCGTGCTAACTGACGCCCCGTCTCGCCGGCCTGAAAAGGTGTACCTTTTCAGGCGCCCGAGCTCGTCTGGCGCATGCGAGAGGGGCGCGGGGCCTGTTCCGTCAGGCGGTCTCCCGCGACATCGTCTCCCGGTCCTGCCTGAGCCACTTGTCAAAGGTGGAGACGGAGACCATGAGCCTGGACGCAGCCTCTGACCTCGTGATACGTCCCGCAAGGTAGCTCTCGCGCAGGGCGCCGTAGCTCCCGGGGCGCGTCTTTCTCGGCCGGCCGAACTTCACGCCCCGCGCCTTGGCGGCGGCTATGCCCTCGGCCTGGCGCTGGTGGATGCTCTCGCGCTCGACCTGCGCCACGTAGCTCAGGAGCTGCAGGACGATGTCGGATATGAGCGCGCCGGTCACCCCTCCCCTCTCCTGGCGGGTGTCCAGCAGCGGCATGTCCAGCACGACGACCTCAGCGCCCCTGACCCTGGTGACGGCGCGCCACTGGTCGAGGATCTCGTCGTAGCTGCGCCCGAAGCGGTCGATCGACTTGACGACGAGAAGGTCGCCCTCCCGAAGGGTCTCCCTGAGGCGGATCCACGCGGGCCGCTCGAAGTCGCGCCCGCTGGCCTGGTCCGCGAAGATGTTCTCCCGCCTGACGCCAAAGTCAGCCAGCGCGCGGAGCTGCCGGTCAAGGTTCTGCTCGCGCGTGCTCACGCGGGCGTAGCCGTAGGTTATTGGTGCCATGGAAACCTCCTCGTCGCCGGTCTGCCGGTGGCCGCCCGCTCGGCGCGGGGCAGCCTGAGAGAAGGTTAGGAAAGGAGCCACGAGGTCGCGGGAGGGGTACGGACGGTTTTCGGACCCCGGCGGGGGGGGAGGGGTGGGGGAGGTGGGAGAAGGGCGGGGAGACTACGTCAAATGTCTCTCTCAGGCC
>NZ_CBIFYV010000034.1:0-4108 GCF_966187215.1 Thermophilibacter sp. | reverse complement strand
GGCGGCGCCCGCGCGGGCCGCGACCGGGACCGGGGGAGGCCGCCGCGCGGGCGCGTGACGACCGACCCGAGCGGGCGGCGGCGCATCGACCTGGGACCGAGCGCCTCGGAGCGGCTGCGCGGCCGCGGCGACGGCCCGCGCGTGCGCCGCTGACGGCGCCCGGCGCGCCTTGCGACGGCACCGCCCCTCTCGCCTGAAGGCCCCCTCGGTGACGCTCCTCTCTCGCCGCCCTTCTCGGCAAATAACCCGCAAAAAATGATTTCATAATCATATAATCGCAGGATTAAGGTTTCTGAATGTCAGATTATGCGTGTTAATGAGGCGCGCGACCGGGGGATGGCATTCCGGGGGAGGCGCGCGGACGGCCGCGGGCGCACGCCGCTGGGCCGCGCCTGCCGCGCCCCGCGCGGCATGCGCTACGATGGTGCCACCGGACAAGGGAGGCACATGGACGAGAGGCACCTCGAGGTCGCGATTGCCGCCGGCGGCACGGCCGGACACATCAACCCCGCGCTCGCGCTCGCCGAGGAGCTGCGCGACCGCGGCCATCACGTCCGCTTCTTCGGGCAGACCGCCAAGCTCGAGGGCCGGCTCGTCCCGGAGGCGGGCTTCGAGCTCGTGCCGGTGGTCGTGAGCGGCTTCGACCGCGCGCGCCCGTGGACGCTCGTCAGCTCGCTCGCGCGCATGAGGCGCGCGCAGTCGCAGATCGCGCGCCTCTTCCGCGACCAGGGCGCGCCCAACGTGGCCGTGGGCTTTGGCGCCTACGTCGAGATGGCGCTGCTCAACTGCTGCCACAGGCTGGGCGTCCCCTACCTGCTCCACGAGCAGAACTCCGTGCCGGGCCTGGCCAACAAGGCGCTCGCCCCGCACGCGGCGGCCGTCTGCATCTCGGTGCCCGCCGCGCGCGAGGTCTTCGAGCGCGAGGGGCGCCCCGCGTCGCGCGTGGTGCTGACCGGCAACCCCGTGCGCCGCAGCGTCACCGGCGCGAGCCGCTCGGCGGGCCGCGAGGCGTTCGGCGTGGGCGAGGGCCAGGCGATGCTGCTCGTCTTCGGCGGCTCCCTCGGCGCGGCGCACCTCAACGAGGCCGTCTGCCGCCTCAAGGGCGAGCTGCTGGCGCGCGAGGGGCTCGTGGTGGTGCACTCCACCGGCGCCGACGACTTCGAGCGCACGGTCTCGGCGCTGGCGCTCACGCCGGCCGAGCAGCTGCGCTGGCGCGTCATGCCCTACATCTCCAACATGGGCCAGGCGCTCGCCGCCGCCGACCTCGTGCTCAGCCGCGCCGGCGCGTCCTCGATCGCCGAGATCGCGGCGCTCGCGGTGCCGAGCCTGCTCGTGCCGTACCCGCACGCCACGGCCGACCACCAGACCACCAACGCCCGCTTCCTCACCGACGCCGGCGCCGCCGAGCTGCTGAGCGACGACCGCCTCGACGACGACGTGTTCGCCGAGAGGCTCCTGGGCCTCGTGGACGACGCCGCCCGCCGCGACGAGATGCGCGCCGCCGCGCGCGGCCTCGGGCAGGGGAGCGCCGCGGCGGCCCTGGCCGACCAGGTCGAGGCCGCGGCCCGCTGACGCGCGACGGTCCGCCCGCGACGCCGTCCTTCTCGCGCGTCGCCCCGCCGTCCTTCTCGGCGCCCAACAACCCGCAAAAAATGACTTCATAATCATATAATTGCAGGATTAAGGTTTGTGAATGTCATTTTTTGCGGGTTATCCGAGCAACACGCCGCCCCGGCGTGCACCGCGAGATGAGGACGCGACGATTTCGTCCCGGCCTCGCGCGGCGGCCGCGCCGTTTGGGCTAGAGTAGGGTGACACGAAACCCCACAGAAGGCAGGGCAATGGTCGAGAAGAACACCGACATCGACACCATAACGAGCGCGCACTTCATCGGCATCGGCGGCGCGGGCATGAGCGGCATCGCGCTCGTGCTCCACGAGCGCGGCTGCCGCGTCACCGGCTCCGACCTCAAGAGCTCCCACTACGTCCGCGAGCTCGAGGCCGCCGGCATCGACGTCACCGTGGGTCACGACGCCGCCACCATCGACGCCGTCTCGCCGCAGGTCGTGGTCACGTCCTCGGCCATCCCCGAGACCAACCCCGAGGTCGTCCGCGCCCGCGAGCTGCAGATCCCCATCTGGCCCCGCGCCAAGATGCTCAGCTACCTCTCGGGCTCGCAGCGCACCGTGGCCGTGGCCGGCACGCACGGCAAGACCACCACGTCCTCGATGATCGCCACGATGCTCGACAAGATGGGGCTCGACCCGTCGTTCCTCATCGGCGGCGTGGTCGAGGGCTACGGCACCAACGGCCGCAACGGCTTCGGCGAGCACTTCGTCTGCGAGGCCGACGAGTCGGACGGCTCCTTCCTCTACTTGCGGCCCAACGTGGTCGTGGTCACCAACATCGAGGCCGACCACCTCGACCACTACGGCACCCTGGAGAACGTCGAGAAGACCTTCTGCCAGTTCATGGGCCTCGTCGGCGACGAGGGCACGGTGGTCGTCAACGGCGACGTGGACCGCTACGTCGAGCTCGCGCGCTCCACGGGGCGCCGCGTGGTCACCTACGGCTTCTCCGACTCCTGCGACTACGTCTGCCTGCCCGAGGACTCCCACCACGAGCTCGCCAGCCACCTGGCGGTGCGCCTGCCGGACGGCCGCGAGGCGCGCGTGACCATCGCCGCCAACCCCGGCCGCCACAACATGGCCAACGCCACGGCCGCCATCGCGGTGGCCGACGTCCTGGGCCTCGACGCGACCGAGGCCGCCGCCGCCCTCAGCCAGTTCAAGGGCGCCCGGCGCCGCTTCACGCACGTGGGCGACGTCGCCGGCGTCACCGTGGTGGACGACTACGGCCACCACCCCACCGAGATCGCGGCCACGCTCGGCGCGGCGGCGGACCTCGGCTTCAAGCGCATCGTCTGCGTCTTCCAGCCGCACCGCTACAGCCGCACGCAGGCCCTCGCGCGCGACTTCGGCCACGCCTTCGACGACGCCGACGTCCTGCGCGTCATGGACGTGTTCTCGGCCGGCGAGATGCCGATCCCCGGCGTGTCGGGCAAGACGGTCGTGGAGTCGGTGCGCCACTCCGGCAACGTCCTCGACGTCGCCTACGTGCCCAACCGCAAGCGGCTCGTCCAGAACCTCTGCGACCTGTGCCGCCCCGGCGACCTGCTCATCACCCAGGGCGCCGGCGACGTGACCGCCATCGGCCCTGCCTTCATCGAGGCCATGCGCGAGCGAGGGGGCGCCGGCGCGTGAGCGTCTTCAACGCCTACATGGCCCTCTCGGGGGCCGTCGACGCCGACGTGGCCCGCGACGAGCCGCTGGTGAGAAGGACCAGCTACCGCATAGGCGGCCCGGCGGCGCTGCGCGTCACCGCGCACAGCCACGCGGGGCTCGCGCGCACGCTCGCGGTCCTCGCCGACGAGGGCGTCGACTGGGTCGTGCTGGGACGCGGCACCAACGTGCTCGTCTCCGACGAGGGCTACGACGGCTGCGTCATCCTGCTCGACGGCGAGTTCGCGCGCATGACGGTCTCACCCGAGGAGGCGCGGATCACCGCCGGCGCCGCCTGCGCGCTGTCCAACGTGGTCAACGCCGCCCTGCGCGCGTCGCTGAGCGGCCTGGAGATGTGCGCGGGCATCCCCGGCACCCTCGGGGGCGCCGTCTCGATGAACGCCGGCACCCGGCGCGAGTGGATCGGCCGGCGCGTCCGCGACGTGGTGTCGCTGCGTCCCGGCAGCGGGCTCGTGCGCCACGAGGGCGGCGAGGTCGAGTGGGGCTACCGCGCGACGTCGCTGCCCGGCGACGAGATCGTCCTCGAGGCCACGCTCGACCTCGTCGCCGCCGACCGCGCCGCCATGACGGCCGACATGGACGCCCGCCTGCGCCGGCGCCGCGCGGCCCAGCCGCTGGGCCTGCCCAGCTGCGGCTCGGTCTTCCGCAACCCGCCCGGCGACGAGTCCGCGGGCCGCCTCATCGAGGCCTGCGGCCTTCTGGGCGCCACCTGCGGCGCCGCGCAGATCTCGCCCGAGCACGGCAACTTCATCGTCAACCGCGGCGGCGCGACGGCCGCCGACGTGGTCACCCTCATCACGCTGGCG
>NZ_CBIFYV010000033.1:0-7450 GCF_966187215.1 Thermophilibacter sp. | reverse complement strand
TGTACGTGGTGGTCGAGAGGGACGTGATGGGGTGGGGGGGTGGCGGGGGTCTCGTTGATTGTTACCGGGCCGCCCTCCATGAGGCGTGCGCACTCCGACCGGCTCGGCATCCCCGCGCCGGCGGCGAGAAAGGCGTCGAGCCGCATGCCGTCGGCGTCGGGGCCCACGAGCAGGTTCACGATGCGCGCGGCCATGCCGCTACTCCCCCGCCGCGGCGGCGCGCTCGCGCGCGACGTCCCAGCGCCACCACAGCGCGAGCGCGACCGGCACGCCGCAGGTCACGAAGACGTCGGCCACGTTGAAGACCGCGAAGTCCACGAAGGTGGTGGCGAAGAAGTCGGTCACGGCGCCCAGGGCCACGCGGTCGATCGCGTTGCCCGCGCCGCCGCCCGCCACGCAGGCCACGCAGAGAAGGAGCGGCAGGGGCACGTCGGTGCGCCGCCAGGCCACGATCGCGCCCGCGAGCGCGATGGCGACGGCGACGGCCACGTACAGGGGGCCGGCCCCCTCCCCCAGCGAGAAGGCCGCCCCGGTGTTGTAGACCAGGCGCAGGTCCATGACGCCCGGGACGAGCGTCACGGCCTCGCCGGGCGAGAGCGCCGCGCGCACCGCGGCCTTGGTCAGCTGGTCGAGCGCCACCACGCAGGCGGCCACCAGGCAGAAGAGGGCAAGCCTGCGCCCGCGCGCCGCCGCGGCGCCGCCGACCCGGCTAGGCATCGTAGGAGAGCCGCGGCTCGGCGAGGTCGCGCTCGAGGAAGCGCGCCGCGAGCCAGCGGGCCATCGGGAGGTTCTGGTCGAGGCAGTTGCCGCACTCCTCGGGACGGGCGCCGGGCACCTCGCCCGCGAAGTCGCGCACGAACGCGAACGTCTCGCGCACGAGCGGCAGAATCTCCCCGCTCGTCACCTCGCCGAAGACCACGAGGTAGAAGCCCGTGCGGCAGCCCATCGGGCCAAAGTAGACCACGCGCGGGGCCCACGTGGGGTGGTTGCGCAGGAAGGTGGCGCCCAGGTGCTCGATGTTGTGGCACTCGGCCGTGTTCATGACCGGCTCGCGGTTGGGCGCCGTGAGGCGCACGTCAAAGGTCGTGACGACGCAGCCCGTGGCCGGGTCGCGGTCCACGCGGCTCACGTAGACGCCCGGCTCCAGCGTGAGGTGGTTCACGGAGAAGCTCGCGATGCGCTCCAGGTCTGCCAACTCGTCTCCTCTCGACGCGCGCTTGGTCTCGCGCCCCAGTATAGTGCCCGCCTCTCGGGACGGGCGAGAGGGGCGCGGGACCGCACGGCCCCGCGCCCCTCGGCGGCTCGCGTGTTCTGGTCGCCTACTCCCCCAGCGCGGCCACGGCGTGTCCGCAGCGCTCGCACAGGCCGTCGGCGCCCAGCTCGCGGAAGTTCCAGCAGCGCGGGCACTTCTCGCCCTCAGCCGGCTCCACGACGCAGGAGAGCTCCTCGCCCTCGGTCACGTCCACGTGGGCGCACACGAAGGGCTCGGCCAGGTCGCAGCCCAGCTCGCCGGTCAGCAGCGCGCACGTCTCGGCCGGCGCGACCAGCGTGGCGCGGGCGGCCTGCGTGGTCTTCTCGGCGAGGGTGCCGTCGGCGACGGCGGTCTCGTAGGCCTTGGTGAAGGCGGCGCGCGCCTCGACGACGGCCTCGTAGGCGCCCAGGTAGCGCTCGTAGGTCTCGGCATCCCAGGGGGCCCGGTACCAGTCGAGGAGCGCCGCGTAGGTCTGGCCGTCGCGCAGCGAGGCGGGCAGGTGCGCCATGGCCTCGTCGGTGGTGTAGACCAGGATCGGCTGCAGGTCGTGGACGAGCATCTCGAGGATCTGCGCCCAGACCGTGAGCGCGCTGCGGCGCTCGAGGGAGCCCCTCTCGCCGCAGTAGACGCGGTCCTTGGTGGCGTTGAGATAGCCGTTGGAGAGCTCGGTGATCACGTAGTCGTAGAGCGTGCGGTAGACCACATTGAAGCGGTACGACTCGTAGGCGGCGCTCACCTGGTCGTGGACCTGGCACAGGCGCGCGAGGGTGAGCTTGTCGTAGGGCATGAGCTCGTCGTAGGGCACGGCGTCGGTCGCCGGGTCGAACTGGCCCTCGATCTCGCCGAGGAGGAACCGCAGCGTGTTGCGGAAGCGGCGGTAGGCCTCGCCCACGTGGTCGAGGATCGTGTCGTCGCAGGGGACGTCGGTGGAGGTGTCGACCGAGGCCACCCACAGGCGCAGCACGTCGGCGCCGCGCGTGTCGCACTCGGCGTTGGGGTCGATCACGTTGCCGAGCGACTTGGACATCTTGCGGCCCTGGCCGTCGAGGGTGAAGCCCTGGGAGACCACGGACTTGTACGGGGCCTGCCCGTAGGCGCCCACCGAGGTCATGAGCGAGCTCATGAACCAGCCGCGGTGCTGGTCGGAGCCCTCGAGGTACATGTCCGCCGGGAAGGCGAGGTAGTCGCGGTGGCGGCAGACGGCGGTGTGGCTGACGCCGGAGTCCCACCAGACGTCGAGGATGTCGCGGTTGGCCTTGAGGTGATGCCCGCCGCACTTGGGGCAGACGCAGGCGTCGCCGAGGTAGCTCGCGGGGTCGTCGGTGAACCAGGCGTCGGAGCCCTTGGTGCGGAAGAGCTCGATCACGGCGTCGAGCGTGTCGTCGCTCATGACCGTCTCGCCGCAGTCGGCGCAGGTGAAGGCCGGGATGGGCACGCCCCAGTTGCGCTGGCGGCTGATGCACCAGTCCGGGCGCCCCTCCACCATCGAGCCGATGCGCTTGACGGCGTGGCTCGGGTAGAAGCGCACCCGCCCCAGCTCATCGAGCGCCTGCTCGCGCAGGCTCTTGCCGCCGCGCAGGGGCTTGTCCATCGAGACGAACCACTGGCTCGTGGCGCGGAAGATGACCGGCTCCTTGCAGCGCCAGCAGTGCGGGTAGCTGTGGCTGATGTCCTCGTGCAGGATCAGCGTGCCGCGCTCCTCGAGCCACGCGATGATCTTGGGGTTGGCCTCGTTGACGTCCATGCCGCCCCACGGGCCGCCCGTGCCCATGCCGTCGCCCACGAAGAAGCGGCCGTCGTCGTCGACCGGCATGACCGTGGGGATGTTGAACCTCTGGCCGGCGATGTAGTCGTCGGCGCCGTGGCCGGGCGCGCAGTGGACGATGCCCGTGCCGTCCTCGAGCGTGACGTAGTCTGCGTAGATGAACTCGCCCGTCTCGCCCTGGTCGCCGAAGATCGGCTGCTTGTAGCGGTTGTGCGCGAGCTCGGTGCCCGTGGCGCGCCAGACCTCGCCGTCCGCGCCCGTGACCAGCTTGGGCTCGCCGTAGCCGAACTTCTCGCAGCAGCGCGCGGCGAGCGCCTCGGCCACGATCTCGGCGCGGCCGTCCACCTCGAGCGCCACGTAGGTGGCCTCGGGGTGGCAGATCACGGCGTCGTCTGCCGGCAGCGTCCAGGGCGTGGTGGTCCAGATGTCCACCCAGAGCCTGCCCGCCCAGGCCTCCAGGCCCTCGGGCACCGTGGTCATCTCGAAGCGCACGAAGATGGCGGGGCTGACCTCGTCGCCGTACTCGATCTCGGCCTCGGCGAGGGCGGTGTGGCAGTGCGTGCACCAGTGCACCGGCTTGGAGCCGCGGTAGATCGCGCCGGCGTCGAAGATCGCCTTGAAGATCTCGATGTCGGTGGCGTCGTAGTCGTTGACGTAGGTGAGGTAGGGGTTGTCCCACTCGCCCAGCACGCCCAGGCGCTTGAAGCCACGGCGCTGGGTGTCCACCTGCTCCACGGCCATCTTGCGGCACAGCTCGCGGATCTTCTCGGTGGGCAGCTGGTTGAACTTCTCGGTGCCGAGCATGGTCTCGACCTTGTGCTCGATCGGCTGGCCGTGGCAGTCCCAGCCGGGGACGTACGGCGTCTGGTAGCCGCGCATCGCCCAGTAGCGGTTGATGATGTCCTTGGAGATCTTGTTCTGCGCGTGACCGAGGTGAATCGGGCCGTTGGCGTACGGGGGGCCGTCGTGGAGCACGAACTTGTCATGCCCCTCGTTCTTCTTGAGCAGCTGCCCGTAGACGTCGTTGGCCTCCCAGTCGGCCAGGCGCCTGGGCTCGTTCTGCGCCAGGCTGGCGCGCATGGGAAAGCCCGTGCTCGGCAGGTTGGTGGTCTGCTTGTACTTGTTTGCCACGCCTCGTCCTCTCGTTTCCCCCGGGACGCGAGAAGCGCCCCGTCCCACATGCTGGGACGAAGCGCTTCCGTCAAGGCACTTCGCTTGTGAACCACCCAGCGAGCGGAGATCCGCCGTACTCGGCTGGCCTGTGTCGGCGGCCACTCCGGCGACGCCTACTCGCGGGCGAGAAGCGCGCTGGCTCCCCGGCGCCCGCTTTGGGGCCGCGGCTCGGGGGTGATCTTCGCTCGGACGCGGCCGCGGGCTCCCACCGTCCCCGCTCTCTGGTGACCGCGCGACCCGGGTTACTCTCCCCGTCATCGCCTCGGGTCGGTATGGTAGCACGTCCGGGGCGTCCGGGGGCGCGCGGCGACGTCGTTACTCGCCGTCGGGAGGGAAGTTGCTGACGATGAGGTCGTCCGCGATGGCCCTGAGCTCGTCGGGGGTGGGCAGCACGGTCAGGTGTCTGATACCGTACTCCCCCACGTCGACGGCCTCACCGTCTCGCGGCATCGGGAAGGCCTGGACATTGCCCAGCCAGGCCGAGCTGCCCGCGGAGCTGCCCGGCAGGTTGGTGCGGAGCGCGAAGCCAATAAAAACGACGTTGGCTGAGTCGTCCGTGGAGCTCAGCGCTTCAACGTTGAAGAGCATATCGTACCTATGGTCCTTGGAGTCGTCGTAGCAGGTCGCGGTGACGAGGGTGTCGTCGTAGTCGCCGACCGAGGCGGAGCGGTAGCCCATCTCCTCCAGCAGGTCGCACGTCTCGTAGGAGCGCGTCAGCGGGGTCTGAATCAGCGTCAGCTGCTCATTGTCGGCCCGCAGGCCGCTGAGCGGGAAGGTCCCGGAGTCTATCAGGACGCTCGTGATCTCCGACGGGGTGGCGAGATCGCCTTTGTCCTTGGCCTGCCAGCACTCGAAGTAGACCTCCTCGGCGCCCCGGTCGGGCGAGGACGCCGACCCCTGGTCAGTCGAGACGCCGGTCCCTGAGTCCCCGCTCGTGGCCTGCGTCCCGGCGCCCGTGCAGGCCCCGAGGCAGCGGAGCGAGAGCGCGGCCCCCGTGACGGCACCGGCCCTGAGAAACGTCCTTCTCGACAGCATCGCGGCTCCTCCCCACTGAGCGGCGGGCGCGCCCGACCGAGCGGCGTCGCGCGTCCGCGCACGTCAGGTCTTTTCAAGATTATTTCGCCCCCGAACGGCACGCGTCAAGGGCCCGGAGGAGTCCGTGACCGAACGGCCCCGCGCGTCCTTAAGTCCTCGGGTTTTCTTGCGCGACGCCGCGGACGCGTGCCTGACGCGCGGATAAACTGGGTATCACTCAACCCAGGTATCCCGACGCGAAGGAACGACACCAACATGGACATGGACGAGAACAAGCGCCGCCGATCGATGCTCCTGTACGTGCTGATCGCGATCATCGCCTACCTCGCGATCAGCCAGGCGCTCGGCAGCAACCTCACGGCGACCCAGGTGCAGGAGGTGACCTACACCCAGTTCCTCGACATGGTCGACGACGGCCAGGTCAAGGAGGTTGACCTCAACACCGGGGACAACACGCTGCAGTTCACCACCGGCGAGGGCGACTCCCAGAAGGTCTACACGACCACGATGTGGCCCAACGACGACACGCTCATCGACCGGCTCGACGAGCATGGCGTCAACGCCAACGCCACGATTCCCGACACCTCGGGCGACCTGTGGCTCTACATGCTCATCTCCTACGGCCTGCCGCTGCTGATCTTCGTGTTCATCGGCTGGTGGTTCAACCGGCGCCTCAAGAAGGCCATGGGCGACGACGGCCCCTCGATGAACTTCGGCGGGGGCGCCTTCGGGGGCGGCGGGCTCGGCAAGTCCAACGCCAAGGAGATCAAGGGCGAGGAGACCGGCGTCACGTTCAAGGACGTGGCCGGCCAGGACGAGGCCAAGGAGTCGCTCGAGGAGATCGTGAGCTTCCTCAAGAACCCCGAGAAGTACAACGAGATCGGCGCCCGCTGCCCGCGCGGCGCGCTGCTGGTGGGCCCCCCGGGCACGGGCAAGACGCTGCTCGCCAAGGCCGTGGCCGGCGAGGCCGGCGTCACGTTCTTCCAGATCGCCGGCTCCGCCTTCGTGGAGATGTTCGTGGGCCGCGGCGCCGCCAAGGTGCGCGACCTGTTCAAGCAGGCGTCCGAGAAGGCCCCCTGCATCGTCTTCATCGACGAGATCGACGCCGTGGGCAAGCGGCGCGACACGTCGCTCTCGTCCAACGACGAGCGCGAGCAGACCCTGAACCAGCTCCTCTCCGAGATGGACGGCTTCGACAACCACAAGGGCATCGTCGTGCTGGCGGCCACCAACCGGCCCGAGTCGCTCGACCCGGCGCTCCTGCGCCCGGGCCGCTTCGACCGCCGCATCCCCGTGGAGCTGCCCGACCTCGCCGGCCGCGAGGCCATCCTCAAGATCCACGCGGACGACGTCAAGATGGAGCCGGGCATCGACCTGGGCGTGGTGGCGCGCTCAACGCCGGGCGCCTCGGGCGCCGACCTGGCCAACATCATCAACGAGGCCGCGCTGCGCGCCGTGCGCATGGGCCGGCGTCGCGTGACGCAGGAGGACCTGCTCGAGTCCGTGGACGTGGTCATCGCCGGCGAGAAGAAGAAGTCCACGGTGCTCTCGCAGCACGAGAAGGAGGTCGTGGCCTACCACGAGACCGGTCACGCCATCGTGGCGGCCACGCAGAAGGGCTCGGCGCCCGTCTCCAAAATCACGATCGTGCCACGCACCTCGGGCGCCCTCGGCTTCACGATGCAGGTCGAGGAGGATGAGCACTTCCTCACCACGCGCCAGGAGGCCAAGGACAAGATCGCCGTGCTCTGCGGCGGCCGCGCGGCCGAGGAGCTCATCTTCGGCGAGATGACCACCGGCGCGTCCAACGACATCGAGAAGGCCACGCAGCTCGCGCGCGCCATGGTCACGCAGTACGGCATGTCCGACAAGTTCGGCATGGTGCAGCTCGGCCAGCCCGCGAGCCGCTACCTGGGCGGCGGGCAGCAGCTCATCTGCTCGGAGGGCACCGCGCAGGAGATCGACGCCGAGGTGCAGGCGCTCGTGGAGGAGGGCCACCAGGCGGCGCTCAAGACCCTGCGCGAGAACCGCTTCAAGCTGCACGAGATCGCCCACTACCTCCAGAAGAAGGAGACGATCACGGGCGACGAGTTCATGAACATCCTCACCCGCGACGACGGCTTCGCACCGAAGATGCCCACGCCGGCCGACTAGCCTTCGCACGCCGGCTCACCGAGAAGGGCCTCCCTCCCCGCTCACTGCTTCGCAGAAGTCGCGGGAGGGAG
>NZ_CBIFYV010000032.1:0-6748 GCF_966187215.1 Thermophilibacter sp. | reverse complement strand
CCGGCGTGTCCCGGTTTTCTCCTGTCCCCTTTTGGGACCATCGGCGAGCGGTCGCGTCTCGTGCCGTGAGCGGCTCCAAAGTGCTAGATTTGGGACTTGATTGTCCGCGCGACCTCTGGAGTCACCATGCTCGAGCTCTTTGGAATGTTCGTCGTTGCCCTGCTCCCCATCATCTGGCTGGTCATCGCCCTCTGCGGCCTGCACATGGAAGCGCACGTGGCGAGCCTCGGCGCCCTCGTCGTGGCCGTCGTCTGCGCGATGGTCGGCTGGGGGATGACGCCGGTCAACATAGCCACCGCCGCGCTCGAGGGCTTTCTCATGGCGCTGTGGCCCATCGTCATCGTCATCATCGCCGCCGTGTTCACCTACAACCTCACCGTGCACACCGGCGCCATGGAGGTCATCAAGCGCATGCTCTGCTCCGTGTCCGCGGACAAGCGCCTCCTCACGCTGCTGATCGGCTGGTGCTTCGGCGGCTTCCTCGAGGGCATGGCCGGCTTCGGCACCGCGGTGGCCATCCCCGCGAGCATGCTCATGGCCCTGGGCATCAACCCCATGACCGCCATCCTCGCCTGCCTGGTGGCCAACGGCGTGCCCACCATGTTCGGCTCCATCGGCATCCCCACCACCACGCTCGCCTCCCTCACCGGCATCGACCAGTTCCAGCTGGCGTTCACGCAGGCCCTCCAGGTGTTCCCGTTCAACGTGGCGTGCCCGATCATCATGGTCGTCATCGTGGGCGGCGGCCTCAAGGCGCTCAGGGGCGCCGTGCCGGCAGCGCTCGTGGCCGGTCTCTCCTTCGCAATCCCCGAGGTGCTCGCGGCCCGTTTCATCGGCCCCGCGCTCGCCGACGTGGTGGCTGCGGTGGTCTCACTCGTGGTGACGTTCCTCTTCTGCCTGCGCACCCACGGCCGCCCCGTCCCCGAGGAGTACCACCTCGGCGACGACACGCCCACCCACAGCGACACCCCCTCCGAGCAGCTCGTGGCATGGTCGCCCTTCATCCTGATCTTCGTGGTGCTGCTCGCCACGAGCCAGCTTCTGCCCTTCGTCCACGACCCGCTGTCCTCCATCACCAGCACGGTCAACATCTACGCGGGTGACCC
This sequence comes from Thermophilibacter sp., assembly GCF_966187215.1. Lineage (NCBI taxonomy): Bacteria > Bacillati > Actinomycetota > Coriobacteriia > Coriobacteriales > Atopobiaceae > Thermophilibacter > Thermophilibacter sp. Next base: position 5,642 of record NZ_CBIFYV010000032.1, on the reverse strand, counting down.
CACGGCTACCCTCACGTTCACGTGGGTCAACACCCCCGGCGTGCTCATCATGATCTGCGGCATCGTCGGCGGCATCATCCAGCACTGCCCCGCGCGTGAAATGTGGCAGGTGCTCGTTGCCACGTGCAAGCAGATGGCCCACACCATCATCACGATGCTTGGCGTGCTGGCCTGCGCGAAGATCATGAGCTACTCCGGCATGATCGCGAGCATCGCCGCCTTCTTCGTGGCAGCGCTCGGCGGGGCCTACCCCATCGTGGCCCCGTGGCTCGGCGCGCTCGGCACCTTCGTGACCGGCTCCGGCACCTCCAGCGAGGTCCTCTTTGGCACCGTCCAGCAGCACGCCGCCGAGGCCATCGGCACCGACCCCACCTGGCTCGTGGCGTCCAACTCCCTCGGTGTGAGCGCGGGCAAGATGCTCTCCCCGCAGAACATCGCCATCGGCTGCGCCGCGTGCGGGCTCGAGGGCAAGGACGGCGAGATCCTCGGCAAGATCGCCAAGTACGCGTTTGCCTTCGCGGCGTGCATGTCCGTCCTGGTGTACGTGGGGACGCTCGTGCTCTAGGGCCCGGGCGTCGGGACCGAGCCTCACAAGGAACATCCCAACCCCGCCCAAACGACGGGCTGGGGAGAAGAACTTTCGCGAGGCAGGGAGCAGCCGAGAAGCCCCCGGCCTCGCGAACGTTTTTGGGTCCAAAGCGTTCGTTTTGGCAGGAGCTCAACAGCGGACGAGAAGCCCGATTACTTGCGACGACGGGCGCGGAAGAAGGCGCGCAGACGGTCGGCGGCTTCGTTGGCGAGCACGCCGGACGTGACCGCGAAGGCGTGGTTGAGCCGCGGGTCGCAGCTCACGTCGAAGAGCGTGCCGAGCGCGCCGCCCTTGGGGTCGGCCGCCCCGTACACGCAGCGGTCCACGCGCGCGTTCACCATGAGACCCGCGCACATGAGGCACGGCTCCAGCGTCACGTAGACCGTGCAGCCCGTGAGCCGCCAGCGGCCGAGCGCGCACGATGCCGCCACCATCGCGGTGAACTCCGCGTGCGCGGAGGGGTCGGCATCGGTCTCGCGGCGGTTGTGGGCGCGCGCGACCACCTGGCCGTCGCACACCACCACGGCGCCGATGGGCACCTCGCCCTCGACCGCCGCCGCGTCGGCCTCCTCGAGTGCGAGACGCATGTAGCGCTCGTCGTCGCTTGCCGCCGCGCCGCCGTCCACGGCCGCGCCGGCCGGCGCGTCGTCCTTCTCGGCCACCCTGCTCCCTCCGCTCGCCGGGGCCCCACATGGGGTAGGATACTAGTGCTCGCGCACTCGGAGGAGTGGCAGAGTGGTTGATTGCAGCGGTCTTGAAAACCGTCGAGCGGGCAACCCCCGTTCCGAGGGTTCGAATCCCTCCTCCTCCGCCATGCGTCGGCTGTCCGAGCGCCGTCGCGCCGCGGCGGTCGCACCCCTATGAGGGTCGCCCCCTCAGGCAAGGAGGAGCCATGCCCGGTTGGGTCATCCCCGTCATCGTGGTCGTCGTGGTGATCGCGGTGGTCGTCTGGGTCATCAGCATCTACAACGGCATCGTCACGGCTGACAACAAGTGCGACAACGCCTGGCAGACCATCGACGCCCAGCTCCAGCGGCGCAGCGACCTCATCCCCAACCTCGTTGAGACGGTGCGCGGCTACGCCACGCACGAGTCGTCCACGCTCGACGCCGTCACGCGGGCGCGCGCTGCCGTGGACAGCGCACCCACGCCCGAGGCCAAGATGGAGGCCTCCAACGTCCTCACGGACACGCTGCGCAGCCTCTTCGCCGTGGCCGAGGCCTACCCCGACCTCAAGGCCAACGCCAACTTCTCGCAGCTCCAGAGCGAGCTCGCGGACACGGAGAACCGCATCAGCTACGCGCGCATGAGCTTCAACGACATGGTGCTCGAGTACAACAACGCGATCGAGACCTTCCCCGGCAGCGTCGTCGCCGGGAAGCGCTTCAAGCCGCGCACGGGCTTCGAGGCCGCAAGCGACGCCGCCCGCCAGGCCCCGCAGGTTCGCTTCTAGCCGCGCGACGCGTTCGCCTCGCGATCTTTCTCGCAAAGCTCTCCCGTCCCCTCGCGTGTTCTTCTCCCGCCCACCTTCTCGCGAGACTCTCTTGCCCTGCTCGCAAGCAGATAACCCGCAAAAAATGATTTCATATTCATATAATCGCAGGATTAAGGTTTATGGATGTCAGATTTTGCGTGTTAATTGGCGACGCGGAGGGGCGAGGGAGCGAGGCGGGAGACAGGAGGAGGCAGAGCGGTGGGGCGCCAGCCGGCGGGAACGGAGCAGGCGACAGGCGAAAGAGGAGCGAGGGAGGACGTCACTGTTTGGCGCGACGGGCGAGAAGGGCCGCCCGCCGGTGCTCGATCGCCCCGTGCACCCACACCACCGTGCCCATGAGGGCCACCGCGTCGGCGAGCGCGAGCGCGCAACCCAGGTAGTCGGGGCTCTCGACCTTGAGCGGGCGCTCGATGGGCTCGGCGCCCGCCTCGGCGGCGGCCTCGTTGTAGGCGAGGTTGCTCACGCGCGCGCTCAGCCACGCGTAGAGCACGTTCTTGGTGGCGCGGCGCAGGTCGGCCACGAACGCGGCGTAGCGCGCGAGCTCCTCGGACCCCTCGGAGGCAGCCGGTGCCCCCTGGTCGAACCCGCTGGCAAACGAGCCGTCGCGGAAGACGCCGTCCATGTAGAGGTCGCCGCCCGCAGCGAGGGCCTGGTCGGCGCTCATGTACTGCTGGTGGTCGGCGTAGTCGGTGATGACGGCGCCCTCGAAGCCCCACTCCCCGCGCAGCACGTCCGTGAGCAGCGCGCGGCTGCCCCCGGCCCACACCGCCCCCAGACGGTTGTAGGAGGTCATGACCCCCGTGGCCCCGTCGCGCACCGCGATCCGGAACGGCCTCAGATAGAGCTCGCGCAGCGACTGCTCGGTGAGCCAGACGTAGAGCGAGTCGCGGTAGGACTCCTGCGTGTAGACGGCCAGGTGCTTGAGGTAGCAGTGCGTCCCCGCGTCCGCGGCCCCGCCCGCGACCTGGGCCGCCATGGTCCCGCAGATCAGCGGGTCCTCCGAGAAGTACTCGTAGTTGCGCCCGCCCGCCGGCGTGCGGTGGAGATCGGCGCAGGGCGCGTAGAGCCCGTCCACACCGAGCACCGCCGCCTCCAGCCCGAGCTGGCGACCGTACTCCCGCGCGAGGCCCGCGTCCCACGTCTGCGCCAGCACGGTGGCGCACGGGTAGCCCACGCCATAGCTGAGCTGGTTGAATGAGCCCACCTGCGCCGGACCGTCCACCTCCTTGGTGAGCGGCTTGCCCAGGGCGTCGACGGCACCCGTGGCGAGATAGCCGTGGAGCACGAGGCGGCTCATGTCCCGCACCGAGAGCCGGTTCAGCAGGATCTCCCAGAGCGCGCTATCGTAGTCCGAGCCCAGGCTGCGCCCGAGCGCCGTGAGCTCGCCGGAGCGCACGAGCTCCCACCCCGCGCCGGTGCGCGAGACCTCCGGCTGCGCGCCGGCAGCGGCGTCAGCGCCGGCGTCCCCGTCGCCCGTCTCCGCCTGGCTGGCGTCATAGAGGTTGAGCGCCGCCACCTCGTCGGACATCGCCCGGTTGCGGCCGCGTCGCGCCGGGAAGCTGGCCGCGAAGTCGGCCCGGGTGAGGTACGTGACGCCGGAGCCCTCCCCGCCCGCGCCGTCGTCAGACCCGTCGACCGAGACGCCGTCGACGGCGTCGTCGCCCGTGAAGCGGTTGGTCACGACCGCCCCCGTGACGAGGTCCGTCTCGCAGCGCACGTCCCGCGGCAGGCGCACCGTGGCCTCCGCCCCCGCGCACGCGGCCGGCGTGTGCGCGTCGCGCATGAGGCGCACCACGTAGTCGCCCGCCTCGAGCTCGTAGCCGCGGAACCCGTTGCCGTTGGCGTCGTAGCAGTCGTAGGAGGCAACGTCGTCCAGCGTGAACGACAGCGTCACGTCCTCGCTCTCCCCCGGTCGCAACAGGCCGGTCTTCCCGTAGGCCACCAGGACCTCCGCGGACTTCTCGATGCCCCCGGGCTCGTACGGCGGCAAGCAGTACAGCTCCACCACGTCGCGCCCCGCCGCGGCGCCCGTGTTGGTCACGCGCACCGTGAGCGACAGGGGCGTGTCGCGCTCGGGGCGCACGCCCTCGGTCAGCGAGCCGCCCGTGACCTCCCACGAGAAGTCCGTGTAGCTGAGCCCGTAGCCAAACGGGTACTGCACCACCCCGTCGTAGCCCTGGCCGTGCTCGTTTGAGACGTCGTCCCAGAAGCCCTCGGCGTCGGCCGTCTCGTACCAGCGGTAGCCCACGTAGATGCCCTCGGCATAGTCAACGTAGCGCACGGCGTCATAGGGCTCCGGCGTTCCCACGTTGACGTTCTGGGTGCCGTCGGCCGGGTAGAGGCCCGCGCCGTTGGTGTAGGAGCCCTCGCCCGCAACCCCGGCGTGCGCCCAGGCCGGCGACGTAGCGAGGTCGTAGGCGTAGGTGTCGGTCGTGCGGCCGGAGGGGTTGACGTCACCCCAGAGCGCGTCGACAACCGAGCGCGCGCCTACCTCGCCGGTGGCGCCCACGAGCAGCGCGGCGTCGATGCCCGGCGTAGTCTCCAGCTCGCCGAGCTCCATCGCGTTGGTGGAGTTGACGACCACGACCACGTGCTCGTACGTGGCGCCCACGTAGGCGAGCAGCGCCTCCTCCTCGCGCGAGAGCTCGAGGTAGCCGCGCGTGGCGTCCACGTGCACCTCCCCCGAGCCGTCGAGCACCCGGTACTGCGCGCGCGGGCAGTCCACCGACTCCCCCGCCCGGCGCCCGATCACCACGATCGCCGTGTCCGAGAACGCGCGCGCGTGCTCCAGCAGCTCGGGCGTGTAGAGCCCCGAGTCGTCCACGCTCGGCTCGCAGAGCCGGCAGAACTCCGTGTCGTCGCAGTTGAGCGAGCCCGCGTCGTCAAACGGCCGCCCGTCCTGGACGGAGCGGTACATGTCCGTGAGCTCGGTGTTGTACGAGACCCCGCGCTCCTCCAGCGCGTCGAGAAGCCCCATGGTCTGGCCGGCCACCTGCCCGGACCCCGAGCCCGAGGCGACCCACGCCGTCGAGGCCCACCCGAAGACGTTGACCCGCGTGACGTCGGCGGGCAGCGGCAGCGCGCCGTCCTCGTTGCGCAGCAGCACGAGGCCCTCGCCCTCCACGCGCTCGGCGAGCGCGCGTCCCGCCGCCATCGTGGCGTCCGCGTCCTCGGCGGAGACCTGCACCGTGGCGTCCATGCCCAGATAGGCCCGGGCGGTGTCCCCGAGCACGGCGAGCGCCGCCGTGGCCGCGGCCAGCGCGAGCACCGCCGCGACCGCGAGGCAGCGCCGCGCCACGAGCCACGCGCGCCGGGCCCTTCTCGCCCCGCGCCCCCTCTTGGCCGTGTCCGCTCCCTCTGCCACTATCACCTGCCTCACGCCGCGGTCTCCCCCCATGATAGGGCAGCCCCCGGACGGAGCGCGCAGGGCTCCCGTCAGGACTTCGCGCCGTCGCCTCCCACTCGCGGGAGGCGCGCTACAATGGCAGGAGGACGCTCGCGGGCGGACGCAGCACCGGGCCAAGGGAAGGGAAAGCATGAAAACTCGCACATATGGTC
>NZ_CBIFYV010000031.1:0-13796 GCF_966187215.1 Thermophilibacter sp. | reverse complement strand
CCAGGTGGGGAACTTGCCGGCGTAGTGCTCGATCAGGATGCCGATGAAGCGCTCGATGGAGCCGAAGCACACGCGGTGCAGCATGATCGGGCGCTTCTTGGAGCCGTCGGCGTCGGTGTACTCCAGATCGAAGTTGAGCGGCATCTGGAAGTCGAGCTGGACGGTGCCGCACTACCAGGTGCGGCCGAGCGAGTCCTCCAGGTGGAAGTCGATCTTGGGGCCGTAGAAGGCGCCGTCACCCTCGTTGACCACGTAGTCCTTGCCGAGCTTCTCGAGCGCGTGGCGCAGGGCCGCCTCGGCGCGCTCCCAGTCCTCGTCGGAGCCCATAGAGTCCTCGGGGCGGGTGGAGAGCTCGAGGTGGTAGGTGAAGCCGAACTTCTGGTACACGGAGTCGATCAGGTTCACCACGCCCACGATCTCGTCGGTGAGCTGCTCGGGCGTCACGAAGAGGTGCGCGTCGTCCTGGTTGAAGCAGCGCACGCGGAACAGGCCGTGCAGCGCGCCGCGCATCTCGTGGCGGTGCACCAGGCCGATCTCGCCGGCGCGGATGGGCAGCTCGCGGTAGCTGTGCGGCTTGGACTTGTAGACGAGCACGCCGCCCGGGCAGTTCATGGGCTTGATGCAGTACTCCTCGCCGTCGATCTCGGTGGAGTACATGTTGTCCTTGTAGTGGTCCCAGTGACCGGAGGTCTTCCAGAGCTCCTTGCTCATGATCATGGGCGTGGAGATCTCGACGTAGCCCGCCGTGCGGTGGATCTCGCGCCAGTACTGGAGCAGCTCGTTCTTGAGCACCATGCCGTTGGGCAGGAAGAACGGGAAGCCGGGGGCCTCGTCGCGCATCATGAAGATGTCCATCTCGCGACCGATCTTGCGGTGGTCACGCTTCTTGGCCTCCTCGAGCAGGCGCAGGTGCTCGTCCAGCTCGGCCTTGGTGGCGAAGGCCGTGCCGTTGATGCGGGTGAGCATCTTGTTGTTCTTGTCGCCCTTCCAGTAGGCGCCCGAGACGCCCGTGAGCTTGAAGGCCTTGAGCGCCTTGGTGTAGGTGAGGTGCGGGCCCACGCACATGTCGATGTACTCGCCCTGCTGGTAGAAGGTGATGCGGGCGTCCTCCGGGAGGTCGCCGATGTGCTCGACCTTGTACTTCTCGCCACGCTCCTCCATGAGCCTGACGGCCTCCTCGCGCGGGAGCTCGAAGACGGTGAACTTGAGGTTCTCCTTCACTATCTTCCTCATCTCGTCCTCGATCGCGGGGAAGTCGTCCTCGGAGATCCTCTGTCCCTCGGGCAGGTCGACGTCGTAGTAGAAGCCGTTGTCGGTGGCGGGGCCGTAGGCGAAGTCGGCCTCGGGGTACAGGCGCTTGATGGCCTGCGCCATGATGTGGGCGGCGCTGTGGCGGACGACGTGGGTGACCTCGTCGGCGGGGCACTCGTCCACGTGGCCGTCGTTGTAGAGAACCTTCATGGTGACTCCTTCTGGGGTTGCTGCCTGCGAACATGAAAAACGCCCGCACGCCACCTGGGGTGACGTCGAGCGGCATGTGGCGCCTGCCCGCGGCCGTTGCCGCGCGGATGGACAGACGCCTAGATAGTCTGCGTTCGCGTGCTCTGTGCGACGAAGCGGCGCATCGGTTGCCTTTCGCGTTGGGTGCACGACAAAGGTTTACCACAAGTGCGCGGGACGGCGGCCGCGGGAAACACATTCGCAGCATCGTCGCACGGGGCGCCGGCCGCGACGGGGCGCCGGCGGACGTGAAAAGCCCCCGCCGGGGCGGGGGCTCGGGGTCACGTGAATCTTCTCGCCGGCGCTACTGGATGCGCGTGCGGCAGTAGGGGCAGACCTTCCAGTCCGCGTTGAGCGGGCGGTGGCAGGTGGGGCAGACGTTGCGGACCTGCGTGTTGCAGATCGGGCAGACCACGAAGTCGCGGTCGATGGGCGCGCCGCACTTGGGGCAGATGCCGTAGTGGCTGAGCTGGTGCTCGCGCAGGGCGATGTCCAGGTCCTGCTCCTCGCGGTCGATGAGGTAGGAGCTCGGGCGCAGGATCACGTACGCGAGCAGGCCCACGATGGGGATGACCGAGATGATGGCCCACATCCACCACGGCTCCGCGCCGCGGCGCTGGGCGTCGCGGATGACGTAGACGATGGAGAGGACGTAGAGCATGACGACGCAGATAACCAGCAGATAGAGGACCATGCGGACCTCGGGAGTGATGAGCTGGTCGAGCAGATCTTGCATGGGAGCTCCTTACGACACGGACCGCGGCCGCGTCGGCGCGGCGCCACAGACAATGCTCAGTGTAGCAAAAGCTATCGGAACAGGCCCGCCAGCTCGCCGGCGAGCGTGATCGATCCGCACGCGACGTACGATTCTCCACACAACGCCGACGCGGCGGCCGCGACCGTGGGGTAGGTCGCGACGACCGTGGCACCAGCGGCGCGGAAGGCGTCGGCGAGCTCGTCGGCCGGCAGCGCGCGGGGACTCGAGGTCCGCGTGACGGCCACGCGCGGGAACGCCTCGGCGAGAAGCCCCACGATGCCGCGCACGTCCTTGTCGGCGAGCACCGCGGCGAGAAGGACCGGGCGCTCGTCGCGCGCCGGGGCCACGGCCTCGACCGCCGCGAGGAACGCGGCGACCGACTGCGGGTTGTGGCAGGCGTCGATGAGCACGGGCGGCTCGGGGCGCAGCAGCTGGAAGCGCCCGGGCGTGGGGCAGCTCACCACGGACTCGAAGAGGCGCGCCTGGTCGAGCGCGCGGCCGAGGTGCTCCTCGGCGAGCGTCACGGCGAGCGCGATGTTGGCCGCCTGGTAGGCGGGCTTGAGGGCGGCGAGCTCGGCGTAGGTCGCGCGGGGCGTGGTGACGGTGAGCTCGAGCGGGGCGCCCAGGCGATGCGGCCGCTTGGTGACGCGATAGGAGGCGCGCGGCAGGTCGGGGTGCTCGCGGGGCGTCTCGGGGGTTGCGGAGGGGTCCGGGGCCGCAGGCGCGTCGGCGGGGTCGACCGGGCGCAGCAGCACCGGCGTCACGCCCTGCTCGCGGGCGCGGGCGAGAAGGACGTCCTCCACGGAGGCGGGCACGGCGGTGCCGGCGCCGAGCGCGCAGGCGCGGCCGGACCGGATGATCGCGGCCTTCTCGCCGGCGATCTGCTCGAGGGTGTCGCCCAGGACGCGCGTGTGGTCGAGCCCGATGCCGGTCACCGCGACCGTGCGGATGGAGGTGGCGGCCGACGTGGCGTCCCAGCGCCCGCCGAGGCCGCACTCCAGCACCGCGACGTCCACGCCCTTCTCGGCAAAGACCACGAGCGCGGCGACGGTGAGCAGGTCGAACTCCGTGACGTCATAGGGGCGCAGGCCGGAGGCGGCGCGCCGGGCGTTGACGCGCTCGCCGGCCGCGAGGGCCGCCGCGACGCCGTGCGCGAAGGCGGCCTCGGAGACGGGCGCGCCGCCGACCTCCATGCGCTCGGTGTAGCTCACGAGCTCGGGCGAGGTGTAGAGCGCCGTCGAGAGGCCCTCGCCGGCCAGGATCGCCGCCGTGTAGCGGGCCGTGGACGTCTTGCCGTTGGTGCCCGCGATCTGGACGCAGTCGTAGCCGGCCTCGGGGCTGCCCAGCTCCGCGAGCATGTCCTCGACGGTCTCGAGCAGGGGCTCGATGCCAAAGCGCAGCGCGGAGCGCAGGTGGTCGAGGGCCTCGTCATAGGTGAGCTCGGGCACGTCGAACGGCAGCTGGTACATGGTCCTCCTCGTCTCGTGGGCACGGTGCAACAGGATAGCGCTCCGCGAGCGAGGCGGGTGTCCGCGAGCACGGCGGATGCGCGAGCTCGGCGGATGCACGCGCCCCGGGCGGTTACGTACACTTCGGGTGGTTACGTACACCATTCCAGACTTGATGGCGAGAAGAGCGAGGCTCTGACCTGCGGTTTTCTCGCCAGGGATGCGATATCAGCTCTTGAACTGTGTACGTAACCGGCTGGAGTGTACGTAACCGGCTGGGGCGTACGTAACCGGCTGGGGCGTACGTAACCGGCTGGTGTGTGCGCAAGCAGCGAGGACGACGGGTTGGCCACGTCGCGACGTACGTCCGCGCCACCTACAGCCCGAGCAGGCGCAGCGCCTCCTCGCGGGTCTTGAGGTCGCGCAGGCAGCCGCGCACCGCCGACGTGGTGGTCACGGCCCCCGCAGCCCGGATGCCGCGCATCGTCATGCAGGTGTGCTCGGCCTCCATGACCACGAGCACGCCCAGCGGGTCGAGCTCGCGCACCATCGCGTCGGCCACCTGGCCGGTCAGGCGCTCCTGCACCTGCAGGCGTCGCGCGTAGCCGCTTACGCAGCGTGCGATCTTGGAGAGCCCGGTGATGCGCCCGTCGCGCGGGATGTAGCAGACGTGCGCGCGGCCGGTGAACGGCAGCAGGTGGTGCTCGCACAGCGACGAGAACGGGATGTCGCGCACGATGACCATCTCCTGGTTGCCCGGCTCGTGGAACTGCTTGCGCAGGTGGGCGCCCGGGTCCTCCTGCATGCCGCCCAACAGCTCCTCGCAGGCGCGCGCCACGCGGTCGGGCGTGCCCAGAAGCCCCTCGCGGTCGGGGTCCTCCCCCACCGCGAGCAGCAGCTCGCGCACGGCGGCCTCGACGCGGTCGTGGTCGAGGCGACGGTAGCTCAGCTCGTTGGAATCGCTCATCGGGCCCGTACGCTCCTCTCGGCGGACTCGACCACGTGCGTGGCGAGAACCGCGGTGGTCACGGCGCCCACCCCGCCGGGGACGGGCGTGATCTTGTCGACTATGGGGGCCACGGCGTCGGCGTCCACGTCGCCCACCAGGCGCGACGCGGCCTCGTCCCAGTTGATGCCCACGTCCACCACGGCCTGCCCGGCGCGAACGGCGTCGGCCCCCACGGTGCCGGGACGGCCGGCGGCCACCACGAGCACGTCGGCGCGGCGGCACTCCGCAGCCAGGTCGCGCGTGCGCGTGTGGCAGAGCGTGACCGTGGCGTTGCGGGCCGTGAGCAGCGCGGCCACCGGCCGGCCGATCACGAGCGAGCGGCCCACCACGCAGGCCCGGGCCCCCTCGAGCTCCACGCCGTAGTGGTCGAGGACCTGGATCGCGGCCTCGGCGGTGCAGGGCGCAAAGCCCCGCGGCCGACCCGCCAGCACGCCCAGAAGGGACGCGTCCCCGGCGCAGTCCACGTCCTTCTCGGGCGGGATCGCGGCGCAGGCGGACGTCTCGTCGAGGCCCGCCGGCAGCGGTCGGAACAGCAGGATGCCGTGCACGGACGCCTCGGCGGCGACGTCGCCCAGCGCGGCGAGAAGATCCCCCTGCCCGCAGTCCGCCGGCAGCGTCACGCGCCGGACGTCCACGCCGACGCGCTCGCAGCGCTTGAGCGCGCCGCGCTCGTAGGAGAGGTCGTCGGCACGCTCCCCCACCCGCACGATCGCCAGCGTCGGACGGACGCCGCGCTCCTCGAGCGCCGCCGCGCGGGCGGCCGCGCGCTCCGTCAGCGCCGCGGCGACGGGCGCGCCGCGCATCAGCTCGGCCGTCACGGGCGCACCGATGCCGGGGCCAGGCGCGCGGCGATCGCGTCGGCGCGCGGGACGAACTCGTCGAGCATCTCCGCGCAGGCGGACTCGATGCTCGCCGTGGCGGCGCCGCGCTCGATCAGCGCGGTGTTCACGTAGACGTTGACGCTCGCCGCCTGCAGCGCCGCGCGCACGAGCAGCGCGCCGCAGGCCACGTCCGAGCGCAGGCCGGTGGCGCAGCGCGTCTCGATCTCCTCGAGCAGCACCACCGCGCGGCAGCACTCCCCCATCATCGCGAGCGGCGCCATGCAGGCGCCCTCGAGCGCGCGGGCGCGGGCCGCGGGGCGAGCCGGGTCACCCTTGGGCAGCGCCAGCGCGTCCATGACGGCCGAGAAGCCCTCGGCGTCCTCGCGCACGAGCTCGAGCAGGCGGTAGCGCACGTCCTCCGCGTCCTCCATGATCCGCTCGACGTCCGCCTCCACGGCGGCGTGGCGCGGCTTGCCCAGCGTGAGCGCGCCGGCCATCGAGCAGAGCGCGACCGCGAGCGCGCCCGCGAGCGCGGCGGCGCCGCCCCCGCCCGGCACGGCGTCGGCCGAGGCGAGCCGCTCGGAGAACTCCTCGCAGGAGAGCTCCGTGAGCCTGTCGTCCATGGGACCTCCCTTTTTGGCGCGGCGCCCGGGCCCCAGCGGGTCCGGGCGCGCGGGGCGCTAGAACAGGCCGACGATCCGGCCGTCGGGCGTGACGTCGATCTTCTCGGCGGCGGGGACCTTGGGCAGGCCGGGCATCGTCATGATGTCGCCGGTGAGCGCCACGATGAAGCCCGCGCCGGCGCTCACCTTGAGGTTGCGCACCGTGATGCGGAAGCCTCGCGGCGCCCCGAGCTTGGTCTGGTCGTCCGTGAAGGAGTACTGGGTCTTGGCCACGCAGATGGGCAGCCCGCCGAAGCCCTGCTCCTCGAGCTGGCGCAGCTGGCGCGTGGCGGCCGGCGTGAAGTCCACGCCGTCGGCGTGGTAGACGCGCGTCGCGATGGCGTCGAGCTTCTCGGCGATCCCGCCGTCGAGCTCGTAGGCGTAGCGGAAGTCGGACGGCTGCTCGCAGAGGCGCACGACCTCGTCGGCGAGCGCGCGGCCGCCCTCGCCTCCCTTGGCCCAGACCTCGGAGAGCGCCACGTTGACGCCGAGCTCGTTGCACTTGCGCTCAACGAGCTCCAGCTCGGCGGCGGTGTCCGTGGGGAACGCGTTGATGGCCACGACCACGGGCAGGCCCCACACGTCGCGGATGTTGGACACGTGCTGCAGCAGGTTGGGCATGCCCGCCTCGAGCGCCTCGAGGTTCTCGGCGCCCAGCTCGGCCTTGGGCACGCCGCCGTTGTACTTGAGGGCGCGCACGGTGGCCACGAGCACGACGGCGCTGGGCCTGATGCCCGCGTAGAGGCACTTGATGTCGAGGAACTTCTCGGCGCCCAGGTCGGCGCCGAAGCCGGCCTCGGTGACCACGTAGTCGGCGAGCTTGAGCGCCGTGGTGGTGGCCATGACCGAGTTGCAGCCGTGCGCGATGTTGGCGAACGGGCCGCCGTGCACGAAGGCCGGGTTGTGCTCGAGCGTCTGCACGAGGTTGGGCTTGATGGCGTCCTTGAGCAGGGCCGTCATGGCGCCCTCGGCACGGATGTCGGCCACGGTGACGGGCTGGCGGTCGTAGGTGTAGGCGATGACCATGCGCGCGAGGCGGGATTTGAGGTCCATGAGGTCGGTGGCCAGGCAGAACGCGGCCATGACCTCGGAGGCCACGGTGATGTCGAAGCCGTCCTGACGCGGGCAGCCGTCAGCCACGCCGCCAAGGCCGTCGACCACGTTGCGGAGCTGGCGGTCGTTCATGTCCACGCAGCGCTTCCAGACCACTCGGCGCGGGTCGATGCCGAGGGCGTTGCCCTGCTTGATGTGGTTGTCGAGCATGGCGGCGCAGAGGTTGTTGGCGGCGCCGATGGCGTGGAAGTCGCAGGTGAAGTGGAGGTTGATGTCCTCCATGGGCACGACCTGGGCGTAGCCGCCGCCCGCCGCGCCTCCCTTGATGCCGAAGACCGGGCCCAGCGACGGCTCGCGCAGGGCGAGCATGGTCCGGCGCCCGGTGAGGTTCATCGCGTCGGCCAGCCCGATGGAGGTGGTGGTCTTGCCCTCGCCGGCGGGCGTGGGGTTGATGGCCGTCACGAGCACGAGCTTGCCGGTCTGGGGGCGGTCCGCCAGCGAGTGGATGTCGACCTTGGCCTTGTAGCGGCCGTAGGGCTCGATCATGTCCTCGGTGAGGCCCGCCCGCTCGGCCACCTCGGAGATGGGCAGCATCTCCGCCTCCTGCGCGATCTCGATGTCGGACTTGTGCTCTGCCACGCTGGGCCCCCTTCCGCGTCTGGTGGAGCCTCTACTATAGCGCGGCGCGACGGGCCGGCGCCCGGCGAGAAGCGCGGCGCCGATGCCCTACCATGGGACGTGACGAGACGACGGCGACGGGAGGGCACATGGTCGAGCGCGGGGTTCACGGGACGCTTCCGGACGGGACGCGGGTGATCGCGTGGACGCTCGCAGCGGGCGCGGCGCGGGTGCGGGTCTCGGAGTTCGGGGCCACGGTGCTCTCGGTGGTCGTGCCCGACGCGCGCGGGCGGCTCGCCGACGTGGCGCTGGGCTACGACGACCTCGCGGGCTACGCCGGCGAGAACCCCTCGTTCTACGGCGGGACCATGGGGCCGGTGGCCAACCGCACCGACCGCGCCGAGGTGCCCCTGGCGGACCGCGTCTGGCACCTGCCGGCCAACGACGGCCCGCGCGGCGAGAACAACCTCCACACGGACCTGGCCCGGGGCCTGCACAAGCGCCTCTGGCACACTGCCGAGACGAGCGATGAGGCCGTCGAGCTGCGCCTCGACGTGCCGGACGGCGCGTACGGGCTGCCGGGCGAGCGGCGCTTCTCGGCGCGGTTCTCGCTCGAGGAGGAGCCCGGCGGCGCACGGCTCACCGTTCGCTACGCCGTGGAGTCCGACGCCCCGACCTACGTCAACCCTGCCTGCCACGCGTACTTCAACCTGGCCGGGCACGACGCCGGCTCGGTGGCGGGCCACGTGGTCAGCGTGGCGGCCGACGCGTACCTGCCCATCCGCGAGGACTCCGTGCCCACCGGCGAGCTGCGCGCGGTCGACGGCACCCCCTTCGACCTGCGCGAGCCGCGCGCCCTGGCCGACGTCCTCGCGGCTGACGACGAGCAGCTGCGCCGCGGCCGCGGCCTGGACCACTGCTACTGCGTGCGCGGCTACCGGCCGGGAGGCGCGCCGCGGCCGGCGCTCAGGGTTTGGGAGCCCGCGAGCGGTCGCACGCTCGAGGTGCTCGTCACCACGCCGGGTGCACAGCTCTACACCGGGAACTGGCTCGACGACCCCCACGCCAAGGACGGCGCCGCGTACGGGCCCCGCGCGGGGCTGGCCTTCGAGCCGGAGCTCTACCCCGACAGCGCGCACCACCCGGAGTGGCCGTGGGAGCCCTGCGCGCCGGGGCGCCCGTACGTCTCGACAATCGCGTACCGCTTCGGGACGCGGGGCTAGGGGGCGCGCGTGGCGAGGGAGGCGAACACCCCGGGCGGCGGCGCGCCGGAGACGGCGTTCGACCGGCTGCGGCTGGTCGTGGGCGAGGACGGCCTCGCGCGGCTGGGCTCGGCGCGCGTGGCGGTGGTCGGCCTGGGCGGCGTGGGCTCATCCTGCGCGGAGGCGCTCGCCCGCGGCGGCGTGGGGAGGCTCGTGCTCCTGGACCGCGACGTGGTGGCGCCGAGCAACATAAACCGGCAGGCGCTCGCGTTCCAGAGCACGGTCGGCCGGCCCAAGGCCGAGGTCATGGCCGCCATGGTGCGCGACATCAATCCCGGGGCGGACGTCACCGCCATGACCGCGTTTCTCGACAAGGACCGCCTGGGCGAGCAGATGGACGCGCTCGGGCGGCTGGACTACGTCGTCGACGCCATCGACACGGTGGCGCAGAAGCTGCGGCTCGCCCAGTGGTGCCAGGAGCGCGGCGTGGCGGAGCTCTCCGCGATGGGCGGGGCCAACAAGCTCGACCCGTGCCGGCTGCGCTTCGCGCGCATCGAGGACACCGTCAACTGCCCGCTCGCGCGCGTCATGCGCAAGGAGTGCCGCCGGCGCGGCATCCGCGGCCTGCGCGTGCTCTTCTCCGACGAGGAGCCCGTGCGCATGGAGGCGATCTCCGACGAGCGCTGGATGCGCGAGGGGTCGCTTCTGGGCACGATGAGCTACCTGCCGCCCATCATGGGCCAGATGATCGCCAGCCGCGTGATCCGCGACCTGCTGGGCTGGGCGTAGCGAGAGGGGCCGCGCCCGTCCGCTCCGCCCGCGCGGCGCGCCGCGGCGAGGGCCGACGACCGCAGACGGGCCGCGTCGTGCCACGAAACGGGCCCGATTGTGCAGTTGGCCCCCTCCGCGCTTCTCAGATGGCCGAATCCGGCAGAAACCCGTCGCCGTTGGGTGGCATCCTTGATGCTCGGCCGTCCTAGGCGCCCCTCGCCTCTTCTCGCGAGCGACGCTGACCTGGGAATACGTGGCGAGAAGGACGCGCCCGGGGCGGCAGACGTCGCCCCCGTGCGCAATAGTATCAAACATGCCACCCAATCGCACCCCGAACGCGCGGGGGCGCGCACGAGGACCTACGCGAAGTCCTCGATCTGGGCCTTGAGCTGCTCGATCTGAGCGGTGAGCTCGGCGGCCTGCGCGCACTTCTTCTCAACGACGTCGGCGGACGCCTTGGCGATGAAGCCCTCGTTGCCGAGCGTGCGCTCGACGCCCGCGAGGTCCTTCTCGGCCTTGGCGAGCTCCTTCTTGAGGCGCGCGGACTCGGCGGCCAGATCGACGAGGTCACCCACCACGACGTAGGCCTCGAACTCGGAGGCCACCACGGAGACGGAGCCCTCCGGGCGCACGAACTCATCGGGCGCGCCCACGCCCAGGGTGCCCACGTGGCCCACCGAGCGGATGAAGTCGGCCTGCGCACCGATGGTCTCGCAGAGCTCCGGCGCCGCCTTGACGCTCACGTCGAGCTCGGCGCGCGGCGAGAGGCGGTAGCGGGCGCGCGTGGAGCGCACGCAGGAGATCACGGACTTGGCGAGCTCGAAGTCCCTCTCGGCGCCCTCGTTGACGAAGCCGGCGAAGCGCTCGGGCTCCGGCCAGGCCGCGAGCATCAGGAAGCGCGCGTCGTGCGCGTCGAGGCCGCTCGCGGGCAGGGCGTCCCAGACGCTCTCGGTCACGAAGGGCATCACGGGGTGCAGCAGGCGCATGCAGGTGTCGAGCACGAAGACGAGGTTGCGCTGGACCTGGAGGCGTTCCTCAGGGCTGCCGTCGAGCAGGCGGCCCTTGCAGAGCTCGATGTACCAGTCGCAGACGTCGCCCCAGAAGAAGGTCTGGATGCCGCGCGCGTAGTCGCCGAAGGCGTAGGTCTCAAGCTGCTCGGTGGCCTCGCGGACCGCGCGGGCCAGGCGGCTGAGCATCCAGGCGTCCTCGGCGGTGACGGCGGCGGGGTCGCCGGGCTCGTAGCCCTCGAGGTTCATCTGCACGAAGCGGCTGGCGTTCCAGATCTTGGTCACGAAGGCGCGGGCCTGCTCGGTGCGCGGGCTGTCGATCAGCTCATGCGTCTTCTTGTCGATGTTGGCGTCGAACTTGACGTCCTGGTTGTTGGTGATGAGGGTGAGCAGGCCGTAGCGCATGGCGTCGGCGCCGTACTTCTCCATGAGCTCCATCGGGTCCACGCCGTTGCCCTTGGACTTGGACATGCGGCTGCCGTCCTTGGCCAGGATCGTGGCGTAGATGTAGACGTCATGGAAGGGGATCTCGTCGGTGAAGTAGAGCGAGCTCATGATCATGCGCGCCACCCAGAGGGCGATGATGTCGCGCGCGGTGACGAGCACCTTGGTGGGGTGGTGTCCGGCCATCTGCTCGGGATGGTCGGGCCAGCCCTGCGTGGCAAAGGTCCACAGCTGGCTGGAGAACCAGGTGTCGAGCACGTCCTCGTCCTGGTGGACGTGGTGGCCGCCGCACGTGGGGCACGTATCCGCGTCCTCCATGAGGGCGTCCTCCCAGCCGCAGTCCTCGCAGTAGAACACGGGGATGCGGTGGCCCCACCAGAGCTGGCGCGAGATGCACCAGTCCTTGAGGTTGTCCATCCAGGTGAGGTAGGTCTGGGTCCAGCGCGCCGGGTGGAACGTGACCTCGCCGCTCCTGACGACCTCGGTCGCGCGCTCCTTGAGCTTGTCCACGGCCACGAACCACTGCTCGGACAGCCACGGCTCGAGCGCCGTGTCGCAGCGGTAGCAGTGCATGACCGAGTGGTCGAGCTCCTCGACCTTCTCGAGAAGCCCGTGCTCCTCGAACCAGGCGACCACGGCGTCGCGGCACTCGTCGCGCGTCATGCCGGAGAACTCGCCGTAGCCGTCCACGACGACGGCGTGCTCGTCGAAGATGTTGATCTGCTCGAGGCCGTGGGTCTGGCCCATCGCGTAGTCGTTGGGGTCGTGGGCCGGCGTGACCTTGACGAAGCCGGTGCCGAAGCCGGCGTCCACGTGCCAGTCGGAGAAGATGGGAATCTCGCGGTTGACGATGGGCAGCATGACCTTGGCGCCCACGAGCTTGGCCTTCTCCTCGTCGCTCGGGGAGACCGCGATGCCGGTGTCGCCGAGCATGGTCTCGGGGCGGGTGGTGGCCACGGTGACGTGGTCAATGCCGTCGACGGGCTCGACGAGCGGGTAGCGCAGGTACCAGAGGTGGCCCTTCTCATCGTGGTACTCGGCCTCGTCGTCGGAGATGGCGGTGCAGCAGCTGGGACACCAGTTGACGATGCGCTTGCCGCGGTAGATGAGGCCGTCGTGGTACCAGTCGCAGAAGACCTTGCGGACGGCGCGGCTGAACTCGGGGCTCATGGTGAACTTCTCGTCGGAGAAGTCGATCGAGCAGCCCATGCGGCGGATCTGGCTGACGATGGTGCCGCCGTACTCGCGCGTCCAGTCCCAGCACGCGTCGAGGAACTTCTCGCGGCCGATCTTCAGGCGGGAGACGCCCTCGGACTTAAGCTTCTTGTCGACCTTGGTCTGCGTGGCGATGCCCGCGTGGTCGGTGCCGAGGATCCAGCGCGTGGAACGCCCGCGCATGCGGCTGTAGCGCACGTAGGTGTCCTGGATCGAGTCGTCCATGGCGTGGCCCATGTGCAGGATGCCGGTCACGTTGGGGGGCGGGATGACCACGGTGCAGTCGTCGGCGCCGTCGGGCGAGCCGGGGCCGGCCGGGCCGGCGTTGCGCTGGTAGCAGCCGGCCTCCTCCCACGCCTGGATGAGCGCGGGCTCGGCGGTTGCGGGGTCGTAGGTCTTGGGCATGTCTTCGAGTTCCACGGAGCTTCCCTCCCCGGTTGCGGGCGTGTCAGCCCAACAGGATAGCACGGGTGCGAGGGCGGGTTTTGGATGCGCTCGTGCTGGGTTGGGGGCTGCGGCGGATACGTACAGTCCGGCGGGTTACGTACACCCCGGTGGGTTACGTACACCGTTGCGAGGTTGATGTTTTTCTCGGCAGCTTGGCGAACTGCGGGTTTGTCGGATGTGGGTAATTATCAGGGTTGCAAGTGTGTACGTAACTCGCGGAGGTGTACGTATCCGAGAGGACTCGGCCGGGTAGTGAGTGGGGCGCGACGGGAGAACCTATACTGGTGCGCATGGACGTCACGCGCTGGGACACGCACTGCCACCTGGGGTGGTTCTCCAACCCGGCCCGCGTCGCCGCGGAGGCGGCCGGGCGCGGGCTGGGGGCGCTCGCCGTCACGGTGACACCCGACGAGTACGCGCGCGCGGCGGGCGCCCTGGCGGGGGCGCCCAACGTGCGCCTCGCGGCGGGCCTGCACCCGTGGTGGGTGCGCGCGGCCGATGACGCGGACGCGCTGGTGGCGCTGCTACCGGGCCTGCGTTGGGTCGGCGAGGTCGGGCTCGACGCCTCGCCACGGCGGGTCGGCACGTGGGACGCGCAGGTCGCGGCCTTCCGGCGCGTGTGCGCCGCGTGCGCGCGCACGAGCGACCCGGCCGCGCCCACAGTGCTCTCGGTCCACGCGGTCCGCGCGGCCGGCGCCGTCCTCGACGAGCTGGAGGCCACGGGCGCGGCTGCGCGGTGCCGCTGCGTCTTGCACTGGTTCTCGGGGACGTCCGAGGAGCTCGCGCGCGCGAGGCGGCTGGGCTGCTGGTTCTCGTTCGGCGAGCGCGCGCTCGCCGCGCGC
>NZ_CBIFYV010000030.1:0-22515 GCF_966187215.1 Thermophilibacter sp. | reverse complement strand
TCCCTTTTCTCCCCCCCACCCCCACTCTCTCCCCCCCCCCCCCCCCCCCTTCCCCGCAGCCGCAGGTTGAGGGGGCGAGAAGGGCGTTGTCCCGCGCGCAGTTCCGCATGAGCCGGACAGGCCTGTGGCCTGTCCGTGCGAAGAGGACTGTTTGAGCACGGGGCAACGCCCTTCTCGCCAGGCGGTCTAGACCGCGATCGGGATGTTCCTCACCTGCGGGCCGTGCTCGTAGTTCTCGACGATGAGGTCGTCGGTCGTGAACTGGTAGAAGTCGGTGACGTCGGGGTTGAGGCGCACCGTGGGGGCGGGGTAGGTGGGGCGGCTGATGAGCTCGCGGACGATGTCGACGTGACGGTCGTAGATGTGCGCGTCGGCGATCATGTGCACGAGCTCGCCGGCGATCATGCCGCTCACCTGTGCCACCATCATGAGCAGGAGGGCGTACTGGCAGACATTCCAGTTGTTGGCTGCCAGGACGTCCTGGCTGCGCTGGACGAGCAGCATGTTGAGCGTGGGGCGGTCGTCGCCCGGCTCCTGCGTCACGTTGTAGACCGCGTTGTAGGCACAGGGGTAGAGGTGCATCTCGGCGAGGTCGCCGAAGGTGTAGAGGTTGGTCATGATGCGTCGCGAGTAGGGGTTCACGCGCAGGTCGTGCAGGACGCGGTCCATCTGGTCGAAGTCGCCGTCGGGGTAGTGCGTGACCACGCCCACCTGGTAGCCGTAGGCCTTGCCGATCGAGCCGGTCTCGTCGGCCCACTCGTCCCAGATGTGGGGACCCAGGTCGTGGACGTTGTTGGACTTGCGCTGATAGATCCACAGGACCTCGTCCATGCAGCTCTTGAGTGCGGTGCGGCGCAGCGTCAGCGCGGGGAACTCCTCGCGCAGGTCGTAGCGGTTGCACACGCCGAAGCGCTTGATCGTGTAGGCGGGCGTCCCGTCCTCCCAGTGCGGGCGGACCCTCTGGCCCTCGGTAGTGGTGCCGTGCTCGATGATGTCGGAGCACATCGAGACAAAGAGGTCGTCGGCCTTGCTCATCGGGTCTCCGTTTCGTCGTGGCGGCGTGGGCGCGCGGCCCGTCGCGCGGTCTAGAGCTGCTGGTCCTCGAGGACCTCGTCCCAGAAGAACGCGAGCGCGCGCACCAGCTCGTCGTCGGCGGGCAGCCATTCGACGTCGAGAAGCTCGTCGCGCGCGAGCCAGCGCAGCTCGTCGTGCACGCCCTCGTGGCGGGCGGGCTCGGAGCCCGCGGCCAGCCCCGTGGCGAAGACCTCCATCGAGAGGTGGAAGTCGGGGTAGTCGTACTCGACGGTGTCGTAGGGCCAGGCGGCGGCGAGGGCGCAGCCGAGCTCCTCCTCGACCTCGCGCCGGAGCGCCGCCTCAGGCGTCTCGCCGGGCTCGACCTTGCCGCCCGGCAGCTCCCAGAGGCCCGCCTGGGCGCCGCACGCGCGGCGCGCCGCGAGCACGCGTCCCTCTCGCCTGATGATGCCGGCCGCCACGCGGACGACCCTTCTGTCCTCACGCATCGCGGTCTCCCTCGGGCTCGGTCAGCAGGCGCACCAGGGCGTAGGTGGCGCCGGCGTCGTCGGTCAGGTCCACGTCCCAGCCGTCGGCGCGCTCGTGCAGCACCGGCGTCACCTCGTCGCCCAGGTGCGCCTGGCGACGGTAGGAGACCTGCAGGCACCGCACCTCGCCGAGCGCGCGCCCCGCGTCCGCGAGCGCCTCGCAGGCGAGCGCGACGTACTGGGCGTTGTTGACGTGGCGGTTGGTGTCGATGCTGCGCGCGCCCACCCTGATCGCGGGCAGCGCCTCGCCCGGGCCCTCGGCGCGCATCCGGCGGTCGAGCGGGCCCATCTCGAGCCGCGGCTCCCCCTCGTGGGGGTAGGCGAGCTGGTCGGCCGGCACGCGCGTGGCGTGCCCGGCGGCCACGTCGAAGACGAGCCACTGCGAATCGGCCCGCACGATCGTCTCGCCCGACGCGTCCTCCATGAGAAAGCAGCGCAGCGCGTGCGAGCGCGTCATCTCGTAGCAGAACGTGCCCACGCGCACGCGCTCGCCCAGCGCCGGCCGCCGATCGACCTCGATCCGCCAGGTCGCGAGCACCCACGCGATGCCCTTCTCGGCGAGCGACGTCACGCCCATTCCGAGGTCCTCGGACTGGAAGGTGGAGCAGTCCTGCAGGTAGTTCACGAGCGCCGGCAGCGACAGGCGGCCGGTCTGGTCGCACTCGCTGTAGCGCACGCGGCTGTCAAAGGCATACATGTCCCTCCTCACGTTCACCCACCACCTTAGCAGCTCGCCGCGCGGGTCATGGGAAAAGCACGCGGGGGCGGGTAGAATGGGAGCTCGCCGTCCGGGCGCCGCGGCGCGCCGGCAGGAGAAACACGACAAGGGGGGAGAGGACCATGGCATCTGAGGTCAGGTTCGCGACCGTGGGGTCGAGCGGGATCACGGAGCGCTTCGTGGAGGCGCTGGGGCTCGTGGAGGGCGCGCGCTACGTGGGCGCGTACTCGCGCGACGTGGAGCGGGCGCGGGCCTTCGGCGAGCCGCGCGGGGCCACGCTCTTCTTTGACGACCTCGAGGCGCTGGCGGCCTCGCCGGACGTGGACGCCGTCTACGTGGCGAGCCCCAACGGCGCGCACGCGGAGCAGGCGCTGACGCTCATCGCCGGCGGTAAGCACGTGTTCGTGGAGAAGGCCCTGGCCGCCAACGAGCGCGAGGCCCGCGCGGTCTTCGCGGCGGCGGCCGAGAGGGGCGTCGTGGCCATGGAGGCCATGCGCAACCTCCACGTGCCCACCTTCGCCGCCATCGAGCGCATCGTGGGGCAGGAGCTGGGCGCGGTCCGCGAGGCCACGTTCCGCTTCGCCAAGGTCACCTCGCGCATGGCGCGGCTGCGCGCCGGGGAGCGCCTCAACGTCTTCGACCCGGCGCTGGCCGGCGGTGCGCTCATGGACATCGGCGTCTACTGCGTTGAGCCGGCCGTGGCGCTGTTCGGCGCGCCCGAGGAGGTGCGCGCGCTCGCGGTGACCACCAAGGTGCCCGGCGCGGCCGCCGACGACCCCTGCGACACGATCGACCTGGCGGGCGAGGCGATCCTCGGCTACGGCGACAAGGTCGTGAGCCTCTCGTTCGGCAAGATGTGCGACGACGTGCTGCCCTCGCAGGTGGCCGGCGAGCGCGCCACGCTGGCGTGGGACCAGACCTCGTGCCCGGTCAACCTGCGCGTGCACGAGCACGTGGACAAGGGCCTCATCTTCCGCATGGAGGACACTGACGCGCGCCCCGTTGACGTGAGTGTGCCTGACAACGACATGACCTGCGAGATCTCCGCCTTCGTGCGCGCCGTGGCCGGCGAGAAGGACGCGCTGGCCGCGCGCGAACGCTTCGAGTGCGTGACCGTGGAGTCGCTCGCCGTCATGGACGAGATCCGTCGCCAGGTGGGCGTGCGCTTCCCGGCCGACCTCGCGTAGGCGCGTGGCGCCCGACCGCTCCGACGTGCGCGCGGCGCTTCTCGCCGCGCTGCCCGTCATGCTGGGCTACATAGCCATCGGGATTCCGTGCGGGGCCATGGCGGCCGAGGCGGGGCTCTCTCCTGTGGTGGCCTTCGTGCTGTCGGCGACGTTCTACTCGGGCGCCGGGCAGTTCATGATGGCGTCGCTCGCGCTCGCCGGCACGCCCGCGCCGCTCATGGCGCTGAGCGTGTCGCTGGTGAGCACCCGGCAGCTGCTCTACTCGGCCGCGCTCGCGCCCTACGCGCGCCGCGCGCCCCGCTGGCTGGCCGCGCTCTTCGCCGCCACGGTGACCGACGAGAGCTTCGGCGTCAACCTCGCGCGCTTCGCCGACCCCGCGGGCGGCTGGGACGTGGGGCGCGCGACGGCGGTGAACCTCGCGAGCATGCTCTCGTGGGCGCTCGCCAACGCCGTGGGCGCGGCCGTGGGTCCGGCGCTCGACGTGCCCACGGCCATCATGTCGTTCGGGATGACGTCGATCTTCGTGTGCCTGCTCGTGACGCAGCGCTGGACGCGCGTCACCGTTGTGGTGGCGGCCGTGTCCGCCGCGGCCGTGGCGGTGCTCAAGGCGCTCGGCGCGGGGTCGCTCGCGGTGGTGCTCGCCGCGGTGGCGGGCGTGGGCGCCGGGCTCGTCGCGGGCGCGGCGCGCCGGGACGCGCGGGGAGGCGAGCCGTCGTGAGCGCCGCGGACTTCCTCGTCTTCTACGTCATCGTGCTCGCGGTCATCCTGGCGTGCCGCTGCGTGCCCCTGCTCGCGCTCGGCGACCGGCAGCTGCCGCCGCGGGTGAGCGAGGCGCTCGCCCTCATCCCGCCCGCCGCGTTCGCGGCGCTCGTGGCCAACGACCTCATCGACCCCGCGGCGGGCGTGAGCTGGGAGGCGCTTCTCGCGGCGGCGCTCGTGGCCGTGGTGGGCCGCCTCACGCGCTCGCTCGTGTGGTGCGCGCTCGCCGGCATGCTCGCCTACGCGGCCCTTCTCGCCCTCTGAGCCGGCCGCGGCCCGGCGCGCCCGCGGCTACTTGGGGTAGGCGATGACGTCGGAGCCGCCGAAGCGCGACGAGCCGTCGTCGGCCGTGCCGTAGGGGCTCATCGGGTCCACCACCACGCGCGCCGCGCCGGGCAGCACCCGCGCCTCCCAGGCGGTGACCATCCCGTCGATGACCTCGCCGTCCACCTCGATGGGCACGGGCTCCGACGAGCGGACGCGGATCTCGCTGCCGCGGAAGCTCTCGAGGTGCGGACGGCCGATGGCGTGCCCCCCGCGGTCCACCAGGCCGAACGCGAGCGGCTTGATGAGCCCCGCCGCGTCGGACGTCTCGATCACGATGACGTCGAGCAGGCCGTCGTCCATGCGGCAGTCGGGGACGATCTGGATGTCGCCCTGGATCGTCGCGCAGTTTGCCACCAGGCACCCGATGCCGCGTCGCTCGTGGACCTGACCGTCTACCTCGATGGTGAAGCTCGCCACCGTGGGGCGGGGGTTCGCCAGCGCGGCGGCGAAGTAGGCCGCCTCGCCCATGAGCGCCTTGTGGGGGAGGGCGGCCTGCATGAGCTGGGCATCGAAGCCGGTACCGCTCATCAGCGCGAACCCGCGCATGCCGGCGGCTCCGCGCGTGGTCTCCCACGAGATCTCGCCGAGGTCGAGGCTGGCCGTCTTGCCCACGCGGCACGCCCGCGCGAGCGCCGAGGGCTCGGGGGCGTTGCCGATGTTGGCGCACAGCAGGTTGGCCGTGCCCGAGGGGAACACGCAGACGCGCACGCCGCGCCCGCGCAGCGCGTGCAGCAGCGCCGAGACCGTGCCGTCGCCGCCCGACAGCGTCACCACGTCGAAGTCCTCCGCGTCGCGCACGGCGCCCTCGGCGTCGAAGTCGTCGTCGAGCAGGCGCGTCACGCACTCGTCGCCGGCGCGCATGAGCGCGCGCTCGAACTGGTAGACGGCGTCGGAGCCGAAGCCCGACCTCGGATTGTGTACGACGAGCGTGCGCACGGCTCCCCCTCCCGTGGCCCCTCCGGGCGATTCGCTATCATGTGTAGGTGCGGCCCAGCCGGCCGACGCGCGGCCCCGCTGCCGCGGGCCCCACCAGTGTACCCAAACCCCGCCCGGGGAGAATCGAGCGCCTTGTACCTCTCAACAGCCTCCGAGCTCGCCGACTTCTGCGCGCGCGCCGCGCGCTCGAGGGTGCTCGCCGTCGACACCGAGTTCCTCCGCGAGAAGACCTACTACCCCAAGCTCTGCCTCGTCCAGGTTGCCGCCGGCGACGACATCGCGGCCGTGGACCCCATCCTGATCGGCGACCTCTCGCCGCTGGCCGAGCTGTTCGCTGACCCGAGCGTCACCAAGGTGCTGCACGCCTGCGGCCAGGACCTCGAGGTCATCCTCGACGGCATGGGCTGCGTCTGCGCGCCCGTCTTCGACACGCAGCTGGCGGCCGCCTTCCTCGGCATGCGCCAGCAGGTGAGCTACGGCTCGCTCGTGGAGGCCTACTGCGGCGTCCACCTGCCCAAGGCCGAGTCGCTCACGGACTGGTCGCGCCGCCCGCTCGACCCCGAGCAGCTCGCCTATGCCGAGGACGACGTCCGCTACCTGCCGGGCATCTACGAGCGCATGATGAGCCAGCTCATCGAGAGGGACCGGCTCTCGTGGGTCACCCCCGAGATGGAGGCGCTCACCGACGTCTCGCGCATCCGCCGCGCGCCCGAGGAGGCCTACCTGCGCCTGCGCCGCTCCGGCTCGCTCACGCGCCGGCAGCTCGCCGTGGCGCGCGAGGTCTGCGCCTGGCGCGAGCGCGTGGCCGCCCAGCGCGACGTGCCCCGCAAGTGGGTCGCCTCCGACGAGCTGGTCGTCGAGGTGTGCAAGCGCACGCCCGCCACGCACGAGCGCCTGCGCCGCATCCGCGGCACCGGCCAGATCTCCGGCCGCGACGAGCGCGCCCTGCTCGAGGCCGTGGCGCGCGGCATGGCCTGCCCGCCCGATGAGTGCCCCAAGGTGAGCCGCCACGTGCGCCCCGCCCCCGAGACCGAGGGCGTGATCGACCTCATGTACGCCGTGCTGCGCCTGGTCTCCGAGAAGAGCGGCGTGGCCACCCAGCTCATCGCC
Source organism: Thermophilibacter sp. (assembly GCF_966187215.1). Lineage (NCBI taxonomy): Bacteria > Bacillati > Actinomycetota > Coriobacteriia > Coriobacteriales > Atopobiaceae > Thermophilibacter > Thermophilibacter sp. Next base: position 15,919 of record NZ_CBIFYV010000030.1, on the reverse strand, counting down.
ACCCGCGACGACCTCCTCGAGTTCGTGCAGGACCGGCGCGGCTCTCGGCTCTCGGGCGGCTGGCGCTGGGAGCTCGCCGGGCGGACGCTCTCCGAGCTGCTGTCGGGCGAGGTCGGCCTCACCGTGCGCGACGGCCGCATCGAGCTGCTGTAGGGACGGCCGCCGCGGTTCGGCCGGGTCTCGCGCTCCCGCCGGCCCTTCTCGGCTCCGCTGCCCCTCTCGGCCCCGCTGCCCCTCTCGGCCCCGCCGGCCCTTCTCGGCAGCCCTCTCGCCCGACCTGACGAATTAACGCGCAGAATCGGACATGTGCGTTAATTTTATCTGCGGATATAGAAAGTTGTGCTTGTTTCTGCGCGTTATCGGGCCCGGACGCTCGCCGCGGCCCGCGGCACGTCGCGCCGTCGCGGTTCGTGTCCGGCCCCGTGGGTAGAATGGGTGTCAGCCAACGATTGGAGACGAGATGCCCCTTCACTTCTACGGGTTCTATGGCATGGACGCGGGCTACCTGCTCGTGGCACTGGTCGCGCTCGTCATCGGCGGCGCGGCGCAGGCCTACATCAGGAGCACGTACCGCACCTGGTCCAAGGTGGACGCCCACATCGCCGGCACGGGCGCCGACGTCGCGCGGCGCATGCTCGCCGAGGGCGGGGCGTCGGGCGTGGGCATCGCGCGCTGCGCGGGGAGCCTCACGGACCACTACGACCCGCGCGACAACACGCTGCACCTCTCGGACGACAACTACCGCGGCGCCTCGGTGGCGTCGGTGGCCGTGGCGTGCCACGAGGCCGGCCACGCGATCCAGGCGGCTCGGGGCTTCGGGTTCTACCGCCTGCGCACCGCGCTCGTGCCGGCCGTCAACATCGCCCAGCAGTTCTGGGTGGTGCTGCTCCTGATCGGCGTGATGCTCAACACCTTCGGGCTCGTGCAGCTCGCCATTGCCCTGTTCGCGGTGTCGGTGGTCTTCCAGCTCGTGACCCTGCCCGTTGAGATCGACGCCTCGCGTCGCGCGGTGGCCTACCTCGGCGCGCACGGCGCCGGTCTCGACGAGTCGGGCGCCCGCAAGGTGCTCACCGCCGCCGCGCTCACCTACGTGGCCGCGGCGCTCACCTCCATCATCCAGCTCGTCTACCTGCTCGGGCGCTACGGCAACCGGGGAAGCGACCGATGAGCGGACAGACGGGGCAGCCGGCGCTCACGGTCTCGGACGCGGTCGCGCTCGCCAAGGGCAACGTGGCCGCCTGGCCCACGCTCGTCGTGAGCGGCGAGGTCTCGGGCTTCCGGGGTCCCAACGCGCGCTCGGGCCACTGTTACTTCGAGGTGAAGGACGACGCCGCGTCCATGAGCGTCATCGTGTGGCGCGGCACCGCCTCAAAGCTCGGCTTCGAGCTGAGAAACGGCCTCGCGGTCCAGCTCACGGGCAAGTTCGACGTCTACCAGGCGTCCGGCAAGCTGTCGTTCGTGGCCCGCAAGGTCGAGGCCGCGGGCGAGGGGCTCCTGCGCCAGCAGGTGGCCGAGCTCGCGCGCCGGCTCGAGCGCGAGGGCCTCATGGACCCCGCGCGCAAGCGGCACGTGCCCGTGTTCTGCTCGCGCGTCTGCGTGGTGACGTCGCTCTCGGGCAGCGTCATCGAGGACGTCAAGCGCACGCTCGCGCGCCGTAACCCGCTCGTGGCCATCGACGTGGTGGGCTGCTCGGTGCAGGGCGCCGACGCCCCGGCCACCATCGTCCGGGCCCTCGCGCGCGCCGCGGCGGACGCCCCCGACGCGATTCTGCTCGTGCGCGGCGGTGGCTCCTTCGAGGACCTCATGTGCTTCAACGACGAGTCGGTGGCCCGCGCCGTCGCGGCGTGCCCCGTGCCGGTGGTGACCGGCATCGGCCACGAGCCGGACACCACGATCGCCGACATGGTGGCCGACCGGCGCGCCTCCACGCCCACCGCGGCCGCCGAGTCCGTGGCGCCGGCCGTGGGAGACGTCGAGCGGCAGATGGTCCAGCGCCAGCTGCGGCTCGGACGGGCTATGTCGACCATGCTCGAGCGCCGCGAGCAGCGGCTCTCCTCGCTCGGCCGGCTGCTCGGCACCACGATGGGCGCCGAGCTCTCGCGCCGCCGCGCCGCGCTTGACGCGCTGGGCAGCCGTCCCTGCCTCACCGACCCGCTCGCGCAGGTGCACGTCCGCCGAGCCGACCTCATGCAGACCGAGCAGCGCCTCGCCGACGCCGTGCCCCGCGCGCTCGCGCGCGCCTCCGAGCGCACCGAGCGGCTCTCGGGCCGCATGGGCGAGGTCGGGGCGCGCCTCACGCGCCCGGCCGAGGCCACGCTCGCGCGCCTCGCCGCGCAGCTTGACGCGCTCTCGCCGCTGGCGGTCCTCGCCCGCGGCTACGCCATCGCGCGGGGCGCGGACGGCCACGTGCTGCGCGACGCCGCCTCGCTCGCCCCGGGCGACGAGGTCCACGTGCTTCTCGGCAGCGGCTCGTTCGACGCCGCCGTCACCGCGACCGCCACAGAGGGGCGCCCGGCGCCCGAAAGGAGCTGACATGGCAGACGAGAAGAACCGTCCCATCGACGAGATGACGTTCAAGGAGGCCTCGGTGGAGCTCGAGCAGATCGTGCGCGCGCTCGAGAGCGGCGAGCTGGAGCTCGAGGAGTCCCTCGAGCGCTACGGCCGCGGCGTCGAGCTGCTCAGGAGCCTGCGCGAGCGCCTCTCCACGGCCGAGCAGAAGGTGCGCGTCCTTCTCGACGCCACCGACGAGGACGCCCCGGTGACCGACACCGCCGCCGCGCCCTCGACCGCCTTCCTCGACGAGTAGCGCCCCGGCGCAGAAAGGAGCCCCCATGTCCGACTGCATCTTCTGCAAGCTCGCGAACGGCGAGATCCCCACCGACTTCCTCTACGAGGACGACAACGTCGTGGCCTTCCGCGACGCCAACCCCCAGGCCCCGGTCCACGTGCTCGTGGTGCCCAAGGCCCACCACGACAACTTCGTCGATGACGTCCCCGCCGAGACGCTCGCCTCCATGGAGGCCGCGGTCAGGGCGGTCGCCGAGAAGTGCGGCGTCGTCGAGAGCGGCTTCCGCTGCATCATGAACACGGGCGCCGCGGCCGGCCAGACCGTCATGCACCTGCACATGCACGTGCTCGGCGGCCGCGACCTCGGCGAGGGGCTGCTGCCCGCCTAGGCTCGCCCGCCGCGCGCTCGGGCGCGGGCGGGCCGCCGGCCCTTCTCGCCGTCCGCCGACGCCGCCCGCCCGCGGGCGCGTCCCGGGCGTATCATGTGAGCGTTTCCGTGCGAATCGAGGGTGGGGGAGACCCCGCGAGAGGAGAGTCATGAACGTACTGGTCATCAATGCCGGCAGCTCGTCGCTCAAGTACCAGCTGCTCGACGTGGACACGCGCGAGGTCTACGCAAAGGGCAACTGCGAGCGCATCGGCATCGACGGCTCGTTCGTCGGCCACGAGGAGATGGGCGGCGAGAAGCAGCGGCTCGAGGTGGCCCTCCCGGACCACAAGACGGCCATCAAGTACGTCTTCGACATCCTCAAGGGCGTGGACAAGCCCATCGGCGGCATCGGCCACCGCGTGGTCCAGGGCGGCTGGTACTTCCCCGAGTCCGCCGTCGTGACCGACGAGACCCTCGGCTGGGTCCGCGAGGTCGCGCCGCTCGCGCCGCTGCACAACTACGCCGAGGCCGACGTCATCGAGATCTGCCGCGACATGTTCCCGGAGATCGGCAACGTCATCGTGCCGGACACGGCCTTCCACTACAACATGCCCGAGCGCGCCTGGCGCTACGCCCTGCCGCGCGACGTGGTCGAGAAGTACCACGTGCGCAAGTACGGCGCCCACGGCACGAGCCACCGCTACATCTGGCGCACGGTCCACGAGCTGCGCGGCGACGCCACGCACAAGCTCGTGAGCTGCCACCTGGGCTCCGGCGCGTCCCTGTGCGCCATCGAGGACGGCCAGTGCATGGACACCACGATGGGCCTCACTCCGCTCGACGGCCTCATCATGGGCACGCGCTGCGGCACGCTCGACCCGGCAACGGTCTTCTACCTCAACCGCGTGGGCGGCTACTCGATCGACGACATCGACACGATGATGAACAAGCAATCGGGTCTGCTCGCCGTCTCCGAGGTCTCGAGCGACTCGCGCGACATCGAGGCCGGCGCCGCCGAGGGCAACGAGAAGTGCCAGATGGCGCTCGACATGTTCTACTACCGCACCGCCCAGCTCTTCGCTGAGATGGCCGCCTCGATGGAGGGCGTGGACACCATGGCCTTCACGGCCGGCATCGGCGAGAACGCGCCCGAGATGCGTGCGGGCGTGGCCGAGCGCCTCGCCTGGATGGGCGTCAGGATCGACGCCGAGAAGAACGCCGTGCGCTCCGACGAGCCGCGCGTGATCTCGACCGACGACTCCGCCATCACCGTCATGGTGGTGCCCACCAACGAGGAGTACATGATCGCCCTCGACGTCGAGGAGCTGCTGGGGTAGGGCGCTCCCGCCATCGCGTGTCCCCGCGCCGGGTCCGGACTTCCTCCGGGCCCGGCGCCCTTTTTGCGCGTGCGCGCGCTCGGTCTGACCCGACCGCTCGCCCGGCGCTTTATTGCGGAAAAGTGACCGGGGTTTGTAACTCCCACCGCGTGGGTATACTTTCACATTGTGAAGAGTTCCCGAGGAAAGGAACGCGCATGTCCCTGAACGACCTCATGCTCAGCCGCCGCCAGGCCCTCGCCGCCGGCGCCGCCGCCATCGCCTCCCTTGGTCTCGTTGCCTGCGACGACTCCGCCCCGGCGCCCGAGGCCGATGACACCTCCGAGGCCTCCGAGGAGTCCGTCCTCGACGCCGACGCCTACGACGCGCTGATCGCGACCGGCTTCGTCGCCACTGACGACGAGATCGCGGCCTCCGAGTGGGCCACGCGCGTGCGCGACGCCGGCACCCTGCGCGTGGGCGGCGTCCAGACCTCGATGCTGTTCAGCCTGCTCAACGAGGTCGACGGCAAGACGCGCGGCTTCGACGCGGGCCTCTCGCAGCTCCTGACCCGCTACATCCTCGGCGACGAGAACGCCCAGGAGATCACGCAGGTCACGTCAAACACGCGCGAGTCGGTCCTCCAGAACGACCAGGTCGATTGCGTCTTCGCCACCTACTCGATCAACGACGACCGCAAGAAGGTCATCTCCTTCGCCGGCCCGTACTACACCACCCAGCAGTCCATCCTCGTGATGGCCGACAACACCGACATTAACTCCGTCGACGACCTCGCCGGCAAGAACGTGGCCGCGCAGTCCGGCTCCACGGGCCCGAGCATCCTGGAGGAGTACGCGCCCGATGCCAACGTCCAGGAGTTCGCCACCGACGAGGAGGCCCGCAGCGCCCTGGAGCAGGGCCGCGTGGACGCCTACGTCATCGACACCGCCATGCAGATGGGCTCGATGGCGCGCAACCCCGGCCGCTACCGCCTCGCCGGCGACGAGTTCGGCCCGGTGGACCCCTATGGCATCGGCCTGCCGCTCGACTCCGACGCGGTGGACTTCGTCAACGCGTGGCTCCAGCGCGTGGAGGACGAGGGCCTCTGGGCCGACCTCTGGAAGATCTGCATCGGCGACCGCGCCCAGATCGACGAGGTGCCCGAGCCGCCCGCGATCGGCGCCTAGCGTCCGGCGGCGCCCATGGGTCTCGGCGAGCTTCTCTCGACATACGGCGAGAACTACCTGCAGGGGCTTCTCGCCACGTGGTGGATGACGGCGGTGTCGTTCGTCTTCGTGATGGTGCTCGCCGTGGCCGTCACGGTGATGCGCGTCTCGCCCATCGCTCCGCTGCGCGGCCTGGGCGACCTCTACGTGCAGGTCTTCCGCAACATCCCCGGCGTGGCGCTGCTCATCATCATCGCCTACGCCCTGCCCGACCTGCGCATCGTTCTTGACTGGCGCACGTGCGTCATCGTGACGACGGTGCTTCTGGGATCGGCCTTCGGGTCCGAGAACTTCATGAGCGGCATCAACACGATCGGCGTCGGCCAGATCGAGGCCGCGCGCTCGCTGGGGCTGAGCTTCGCGCAGATCCTGCGGCGCATCGTGATCCCGCAGGCGCTGCGCTCCAGCGTGCCCACGATGACCAACCTGCTCATCGCCGTGATGCTCACCACGGCGCTCGGCTCGCAGGTGCCGCTCAGCCCGCAGGAGCTCACCGGCGTGGTCTCCTACGTCAACACGCGCGCCACGGGCGGCGTCCTCGCGTTTCTCGTCGCGGCCGCCGGCTACGTGGGCACCGCGCTCGTCATCTCGGCGGTGGGCAACCGCATCGACCGTCGCGTGAGGATCCTGCGATGAGCCGCCGCGCGGACGCCCGCACGCGCTCCATGCGCGACGCCCTCTACGAGGCGCCCGGCCCGCGCGGCCGGCGCCGCATCGCCGTCGGCACCGCGATCGCCGCCGTCGCGGTGGTGGCGCTGGTCGTCCTCGTGGTGCGCCAGTTCTACGTGACCGGCCAGCTCGCCCCGCGCTACTGGTCGTTCCTCGCGCGCTGGTCCACGTGGCGCTTCCTGCTCCAGGGGCTTCTCGGCACCGTCGAGGTGGCCCTCACGGCGGGCGTCATCGCGCTCGTGCTGGGCATGGCGCTCATGCTCGGGCGCACGAGCGGCGTCCGCCCGCTCTCGGCCGTCTGCCGCGCGGTCACGGACTTCTTCCGCGGCGTGCCGAGCCTGCTGCTCATCTACTTCTTCTTCTTTGTCCCGGCGCAGCTGGGGCTCAAGATGCCCTCGTTCTGGATGCTCGCGCTGCCGGTGGCGCTCGCCGCCTCGGGCGTGCTCGCCGAGGTGTTCCGCGCCGGCGTCAACGCGGTGCCCAAGGGGCAGGTGGAGGCCGCGCTCTCCATCGGGCTCAGCCGCGCGCAGGTGCTGCGCCACGTAGTGCTGCCCCAGGCGGTGCGCTACGTCATCCCGTCGCTGATCGCGCAGCTCGTGGTCGTGGTCAAGGACACCACGGTGGCCTACGTGGTGAGCTATCCCGACCTCATGCAGAACGCGCGCGTGCTCATCACCAGCTACGACGCGCTGGTCTCCATGTACCTCGTGGTGGCCGTCATCTACATCCTCATCAACTACCTCATCAACAAGGCGTCCGTGTACGTTGCCGACCGCACCGGCGTCAAGATCATCCGCTAGGGCGCGGAGGGAACGGAGAGACATGAGCGATAAGAGCGAGGGGCGCGAGCAGACGCCGATCATCGAGCTGCGCCACGTCGAGAAGCACTTCGGCGACCTCCACGTGCTGCGCGACATCAACCTCTCCGTCTCGCGCGGCGAGGTGCTCGTGGTGATCGGCCCGTCCGGGTCCGGCAAGTCCACGATGTGCCGCACCATCAACCGCCTGGAGACCATCGACTCCGGCGAGATCCTCATCGAGGGGAAGCCCCTGCCGCAGGAGGGCCGCGAGCTCACCGCCATGCGCGCCGAGCTGGGCATGGTGTTCCAGCAGTTCAACCTCTTCGCGCACATGAGCGTGCTCGACAACGTGACGCTGGGGCCCCGCGAGGTGCTGGGCGTCTCGAAGGAGGAGGCCGAGGCGCGCGCCCGCGAGCTGCTCGGGCGCGTAGGCGTGGCTGAGCAGGCCGAGAAGGTCCCGGCGCAGCTCTCCGGCGGCCAGCAGCAGCGCGTGGCCATTGCGCGCGCCCTGGCAATGCGCCCCAAGGCGATGCTGTTCGACGAGCCCACCTCGGCGCTCGACCCCGAGATGATCAACGAGGTCCTCGACGTCATGGTCGAGCTCGCCCGCGGCGGCATGACCATGATCGTGGTCACGCACGAGATGGGCTTCGCGCGCCGCGTAGCCGACCGCGTGGTCTTCATGGCCGACGGCCAGATCGTGGAGGAGGGCGCGCCGGACGCGTTCTTCGACCACCCGCGGACGCAGCGCGCCCGCGACTTCCTCGACTCCATACAGGGACACTGAGGCGCGGATCCCGCGTCCCTCTCGCCGTCCCGTCCGACCCCGCCCGCTTCCTGACCCAAGGAGGTCCCGTCCGCATGGCCACGCGTCCCGTTGTCCTGATCGCCCCCCGCTGGGAGCCCCAGCGCCGCAGCGTCGAGGTCCCCGAGCAGCTCGCGCCCGAGGAGACGATGGCATGCGTCTTCGCCGACGCGCTCGTCGACGCCGGCGCCACGCCGCTCATGATGGCGCTCACCGACGACGACGCGGTGCTCGACGCCTACCTCGCGCTCGCCGACGGCGTGGCCATCCCCGGCGGCCAGGACGTGGACCCCGCGCTCTGGGGCGTGGACGAGCCGTACACGGCCGCGCCGCTCTGCCCCGAGCGCGACGCCTTCGAGCTGCGGCTCGTGAGGCGCGTGCTGGACGCGCGGCTGCCGCTTCTCACCACGTGCCGCGGCACGCAGCTGCTGAACGTGGCCCTGGGGGGCACGCTCTGCATGGACGTGCCCGGCCTCGAGCCGCGCGAGGGGACGGCGCTGTGGCGCCACCAGATGATCCTCAACGACCCGGCTCACCCCGTCGAGGTCGAGGAGGGGTCGCTCCTGGCCCGCGCGCTCGGGTCGACGCTCGTGCAGGCAAACTCGAGCCACCACTGCTGCGTGGAGCGGCTCGGCGAGGGCGTGCGCCTCGTGGCGCGCGCGACCGACGGCGTGCCCGAGGCCATCGAGGTCGAGGGTCAGCCGTTCTGCGTGGGCGTCCAGTGGCACCCGGAGTACACCTGGCGCAGCGTGGCGTCCGACCGCGCCCTCTGGCACGCGTTCGTGGACGCCTGTCGCTAGGGGAGCGGCGAGCGGCGCGCCCGTCCGCTGCGCCGACGTGCCTTTCTCGTCCTTCTCGCGGGCGCGCGCTGCGGGTGGTTACGCACACTCCGGATGGTTACGTACACAGTTGAAAGTTTGAAAACAGAGTCTGTTACGTAAAGCACCAGGTCAGAGGCTCGTGCTCAATCACATAGAACTTGCAATAGTGTACGTAACCGGTGAGGGTGTACGTAACCGGTCACGTGGCGAGAAGCCCGGCGGGCGAGAGGCACGCGCGCCCGGCGCCGCTAGCGGCGCACGAAGTGGTAGGCCACGCGCGGCGAGCCGTCGGCGATCCAGATGGTGCCGCGCCGCGCGAAGCCCGCGCGCTCGAGGGCGCGCTGCATGGGCAGGTTGTCGGCATGGGTGTCCGCGCGCACGTTGTCGTGCCGTGCGACCAGCCACGCGAGCATCCGCGCGCCGCGGCCGTGGCCCTGCGCGGCCACGGCCATCCGGTGCATGACCCAGTACGGCCCGTCGTCCAGCCATCCCGGCCCCTCGATACGCGCGTAGGTGGGGTCGGGTCCCGGCATGACGGCCATGACGCCCACGGGCCCCGCGCCCTCGTCGAGCACCCAGAGCCGATCCGCGGCAAGGTCGCGCGCCGCGTCGTCGCGCGAGGGGTAGGCGCCCGCCCACTGCGTGGGGTTGCCGTTCGCGCGCATGAAGGCGCGCGCCGCCGCGTAGATGTCCGCGACGGCGTCAAGGTCGCCAACCTCGGCACGCCGGATCTCCCCGCCGGCCGCCACGTCCCTCTCGCCCACTAGAAGGGCCTCATCGAGAAGGTCCTCTCGCAGGACGCGCCCGGCGCCAGCACGATCGTGCCGCGCTTCTCCTCGAAGACGTCCGACTCGTCGTAGGCCGTCGCGCAGCCGACCCACGGCTCGATGGCCACGAACGGGGCCTCGGGGTCCGCCGTCCAGACGCCCAGGTAGTCGAAGCCGTCGAACGCGAGCTCGACGCCGTGGCCGCCCGGTCCCACGAGGCGCACCGCGCGTCCCGGCACCTCCACGAAGACCACGGTCAGCAGCCGCGCGATGAGCTCGTGGGTGAGCGACAGGCGGTCGGCGTCGCGCAGCACCTCGTGCGTCTGCGAGAAGTCGTGCAGGCCGGCCTCGTCGATCGTGGGCACCTCGGCGGTCCAGCGCTCGGGGAAGACGAGCTCGTAGTCGTCGAAGGCGGCGCCCTCGTCGCCGGGGACGGGAACGTTGAAGGCGGGGTGTCCGCCCAGCGTGAACGGCAGGTCAACGTCGCCGGTGTTGGTCACGCGGAACGTCTGGCTGAGCACGCCGTCCGCCACGGCGTAGGTCATGTTGAGCCTGAAGTCGAAGGGGTAGGCCGCGCGGGTCTCGTCCGTGGCGTCGAGCTGGTAGGTCACGCGGTCTGGCGCGGACTCGGCCACGGCGTGCTCGTAGAGGCGCGCGATGCCGTGGCGCTTGAGGCGCACCGGCCCGGCCGCGCTCTCGGCGGCGTCGCCGCGCAGGCACCCCACGATGGGGAAGAGCACCGGCGCGCGCCGGGCCCAGTGCGCGGGGTCGCCCTGCCACAGGTACTCGCCCGCCTCGGTCCTGAGGCTCATGAGCTGCGCGCCCATGGAGTCGATCGTCGCGGCGAGCGTTCCGTCGGTGATGGTGGTCAGCGTGGACATGCGGCCCTCCCGTGTCGGCTGTTCAGTGGTGGCTCCCACTGTATCTCGCCCGCGCCGCCCCCGCGTCCGGCGTAGCTGAAAGGACCCTTCGCCGCCGCGGGCGGGGCGGTGTGTCATAATGGGCAGTTGTGCGCCGCCGCTCGGCGGCACCTTCTGCGTCCATAGACTCGGGCGCCTCCCGGGCGCCCGCTACGAGGAGGTTTGCATGGTCATCGAGGAACTTCTGCGCTACGGCATCGCCCACACCGACGAGAAGACCGTCATCGACGCCTCTCCCGCCGTCCTCATCGAGACCGCCGTCGAGCGCAACGAGGGTGAGCTCACCAGCACCGGCTCGCTCTCGGTGATCACCGGCCAGTACACCGGCCGCTCGCCGCAGGACCGCTTCATCGTGGACACGCCCGACGTCCACGACAGGATCGCGTGGGGCGGCGTCAACAAGCCCTTCTCGGTCGAGAACTACAACAAGGTCAAGGCCGAGGTCATCGGCCACCTCTCCGAGCGGCGCCTCTTCGTGGTGCACGGCCTCGCCGGCGCCGACCGTCGCTACTCGCGCAAGATCTGCGCGGTGTGCGAGCTGGCCAGCCAGGCGCTCTTCGTCCACCAGATGCTCGTGCGCCCCTCCGAGAAGGAGCTGCGCGAGTTCGGCGACGCGGACTTCGTGGTCCTGGCCGCGCCCACGCTCAAGCTCGACCCCGAGAGGTTCGGCACCAACTCCGAGGCCGCGGTGCTCATCAACTTCGAGGAGCGCATGATCCTCGTGGCGGGCACACAGTACTCTGGTGAGATCAAGAAGGCCATCTTCTCGGTCATGAACTACCTGCTGCCGGTCGAGGACCACGTGCTCACGATGCACTGCTCGTGCAACATGAACCCGCAGTCGCACGGCACCACGGTCTTCTTCGGCCTCTCGGGCACCGGCAAGACCACGCTGTCGGCCGCGGAGGGCCGCCTGCTCATCGGCGACGACGAGCACGGCTGGTGCGACGACGCCGTCTTCAACATCGAGGGCGGCTGCTACGCCAAGACGATCGACATCACGCCCGAGACCGAGCCGCAGATCTGGAACGCCATCCGCTTCGGCTCCATGTGCGAGAACGTGGTCATCGACCCCGAGACCCGCGAGGCCGACTACTTCGACACCTCGCTCACCGAGAACGGCCGCGTGGCCTACCCGGTGGAGTTCGTGCCGGGCGCGGTGGCCAAGGGCAAGGCCAAGCGCATCCCCGACGTGGTGATCTTCCTCACGGCCGACGCCTTCGGCGTGCTGCCGCCGATCTCCAAGCTAGGCCGCGACGCCGCGATGTACCACTTCATGACCGGCTTCACCTCCAAGGTCGCCGGCACCGAGCGCGGCATCAAGGAGCCGCAGCCCACGTTCTCGTCGCTGTTCGGCGAGCCGTTCATGCCGCTCGACCCCAACGTGTACGCGCAGATGCTCGGCGAGAAGATCGACGCCGGCGGCACCCGCGTCTACCTCATCAACACCGGCTGGACGGGCGGCCCCTACGGGACGGGCACGCGCATCAAGCTCGCCTACACGCGCAAGATGGTCGAGGCCGCGCAGACCGGCATCATCGACGACTGCGAGTTCGTGCACGACGAGCGCTTCAACCTCGACGTGCCCACCACCTGCCCGGGCGTGCCCTCCGAGCTGCTCAACGCGCGCAACACCTGGAGCGACCGCGCCGCCTACGACGAGATGGCCGAGAAGCTCGCGCGCATGTTCGTCGAGAACGCCGAGAAGCGCCTCACGACGATGGCCCCCGAGGTCCGCGCCGCCGGCCCGCACCCGATCCAGGGCTAGTCGGCCGTCCGCATCGCCCCCTTCGGCCCCGGCGCCCGTGCGGCGTCGGGGCCGTTTCGCGTCGCGCGGGCGCACGTCCGCGCAAAAAGACGCCCCGGCGACCACGTGGGTCGCAGGGGCGCACCGGGCGGTGCGTGTCTCTCGCTGAGGCTAGTGCATCTCGGCCATCTGGGCCTGGACGGCCGTGATGGCCACGACACCCACGATGTCGTCAGCCACGCAGCCGCGGCTGAGGTCGTTCACCGGCTTGGCGATGCCCTGCAGGATGGGGCCGTAGGCCTCGGCGCCGCCGAAGCGCTGGACGAGCTTGTAGCCGATGTTGCCGCACTCGAGGTTGGGGAACACGAGCACGTTGGCGTGGCCGGCGACCGTGCTCTCCGGGGCCTTGAGGGCCGCGACCTCGGGCACGATGGCGGCGTCGAGCTGCAGGTCGCCGTCGATGGCGAGTTCGGGCGCCTTCTCCTTGGCGAAGGCCGTGGCCTCCTGGACCTTCTTGGCGGTGTCGCCGCCGGCCGACCCCATCGTGGAGTACGAGAGCATGGCGACCCTGGGCTCCACGTCGTCCATGAAGGTGGCGAAGGAGTTGGCCGAGGCGATGGCGATCTCGGAGAGCTCGTCGGAGGTCGGGTCGATGTTGAGACCGCAGTCGGCGAAGACCAGCGTGCCGTTCTCGCCGAACTGCGGGGTCTGCGTGCACATCACCATGAAGGCGCTGACGAGCTTGGTGCCCGGGGCGGTCTTCAGGATCTGCAGCGCCGGGCGCAGCGTGTTGGCCGTGGAGTGGCAGGCGCCCGAGACCAGGCCGTCGGCGTCGCCCATCTTGACCATCATGGTGCCGTAGTAGGTGGCGTCCATCACCTGCGCGCGAGCCTGCTCGATGGTCACGCCCTTCTTGGCGCGCAGCTCGGCGAACTTCTGGGCGTAGGCCTCGTGCTTGGGCGCGGTGGGGGAGGTCGGGTCGATCACGGTGACGCCCTCGACGTCGATCTTGGCCGGGTCGCCCAGGATGACGAGATTGGCCAGGTCCTCGGCCACGATCTTGCGCGCCGCCTCGAGCGTGCGCGGGTCCTCGCCCTCGGGCAGGACGATCGTCTTCTTGTAGGCCTTGGCGGCCGCCTTCATGCGGTCCAGAAACTCGCTCATCTGCGCTTCCCTTCTTCGGAGCAGTCGTGTGTGGGCCCGGTGGCGCCCCGATGTGTGCAGCTCATCGGGGGCCCCGGGCTCGTCGGCGTTCATTATAGGAGCGAGGTGCTAGAATCAGGCCGGCGATTGGGCGCGTTCCCGCTCGCCGGCCGCCGTTGGGCGGTGAACCGCCGCCGAGCGGCGCAACCGGATGCTGAGAGGACACACATGGCTATCTCGAACGGTCTTCCCGCGGGCTTCTCGCCCGACAGCTACGACGCCATCGTGGTGGGGGCCGGGTACGCCGGCGCCACCTGCGCGCGCCGCCTCGCCGAGTCGTGCGGCTTCAAGGTCTGCGTGCTCGAGCGCCGCGACCACATCGCCGGCAACGCCTACGACTACGTGGACGACGCGGGCATCCTCGTGCACAAGTACGGCCCGCACATCTACCACACCGTCAACGACCGCGTGAATGAGTTCCTCTCGCGCTTCACCGAGTGGACCGACTACCAGCACAAGGTCCTCGCCAACATCCACGGCACCCTGATGCCGGTGCCCTTCAACCACCGCTCGCTCAAGCTCGCCTTCGGAGACGAGCGCGGCGAGGCCCTCTACCAGAAGCTCGTGGCCACCTTCGGCGAGAACAAGAAGGTGCCGATCATGGAGCTGCGCGAGAAGAACGACCCCGAGCTCGCCGAGGTCGCCGACTACGTCTACGAGAACGTCTTCCTCCACTACACGATGAAGCAGTGGGGCCAGACGCCCGACCAGATCGACCCCTCGATCACCGGCCGCGTGCCGGTCTTCGTGGGCGACGACGACCGCTACTTCCCGCAGGCCCCGCACCAGGGCATGCCGGCCGAGGGCTACACGGCGCTGTTCGAGCACATGCTCGAGCACGACCTCATCTCGGTCTTCCTCGACGTCGACGCGCGCGACGTGCTCGGCGTGGGGGAGACGAGCGTGGAGGTGTGCGGCCGCCCGTACGGCGGCGAGGTCATCTACACCGGCCCGCTCGACGAGCTCTTCGGGCTCGACCTGGGCGCGCTGCCGTACCGCACGCTCGACATGGAGTTCGAGACCCTGCCCGTCGACCAGTTCCAGCCCGTGGGCACCGTCAACTACACCACGAGCGAGGACTTCACGCGCATCACGGAGTTCAAGAACATGACCGGTCAGGTGGCCCCCGGCCGCACCACGATCATGCGCGAGTACTCCAAGGCCTACGAGCCCGGCAGCGGCCAGACGCCCTACTACGCCATCCTCGAGGACGACAACCTCGAGCTCTACCGTCGCTACCGCTCGCGCGTGGACGGCATCGTGAACTTCCACTGCGTGGGCCGGCTCGCCGAGTACCGCTACTACGACATGGACGGCGTCGTGGCCTCGGCGCTCGAGCTGTCCGACGAGATCATCTCGCAGCACAGCTAGGGCCCGGCGGCGCATCGGCCGGCAAGAGGGACGGACATGAACAAGACCATCACCTTCGGCATCCCGTGCTACAACTCCGCCGAGTACATGGACCACTGCGTCGAGTCGATCCTAGAGGGCACGGGCTACGCCGACGACGTCGAGATCGTGATCGTGGACGACGGCTCGACCAAGGACGACACGCCCGCCAAGGCCGACGCCTGGACCGAGCGCCACCCTGACATCATCCGCGCCGTGCACCAGGAGAACGGCGGGCACGGGGCGGCCGTCATGCAGGCGCTGTCCCACGCGCGGGGCGTCTACTTCAAGAACGTCGACTCCGACGACTGGGTGGACGCCGAGGCCGTGAGCGCCCTTCTCGACCAGCTCCGCCGCTTCGTGCGCCTGGGCGACCCGGTCGACCTGGTGATCACCAACTACGTCTACGAGCACGTGGAGGACGACACGCGCAACGTGGTGGACTACCGTCGCGTGCTGCCCGTGGGCCGCGTCTTCACCTGGAACGACATCGGTCACTTCCACATGTGGCAGTACCTGCTCATGCACGCGCTGACCTATCGCACCGAGGTGCTGCGCCAGGTGGGGCTCACCATGCCGCCGCATACCTTCTACGTGGACAACATCTACGCCTACGTGCCGTTCCCCGCGTGCCGCAGCCTCTACTACCTGGACGTGGACGTCTACCGCTACTTCATCGGCCGCGACGACCAGAGCGTCAACGACTCCGTGCTCACGAGCCGTGTGGACCACTACTGGCGCGTCGCGCGCGTGATGATGCACGCCTACCACGTCTACGACGACGTGGCCTCGGTGCGCCTGCGCAGCTACATGATGAACTACTTCACCATCATCATGGCGATCTGCTCGGTCTTCTCCAAGAAGAGCGACCGGCCCGACGCCATGGACGAGCTCCAGAGGCTCTGGGACGAGCTCAAGGCATATGACGGTCGGATGTACCGCCGCGCGCGCCACGGCGTGGTGGGGCTCGCCACCAACCTGCCCGGCAGCGTCGGCCGTGCGCTCACGCTCGGTGGGTACAAGGTCGCGCAGAAGGTCGTGAAGTTCAACTAGACCCTCGCAGCGGGGGCGGGGGGACGGGGGGGGGGGAGTGGTGGTA
>NZ_CBIFYV010000029.1:0-23901 GCF_966187215.1 Thermophilibacter sp. | reverse complement strand
CGTCCCGCAGGGAAGTTCCGCAAAGCGCACTTCCCGGAGGGACGTCCCGGGCGCCCCCCGGCGCGCCGTGGTAGCGATCGGGGCGTTCGACGGGGTGCACCGCGGGCATCGCGCGCTCGTCGAGCGGGCGCGCGCGGAGGCCGTCTCCCGGGGGGGCGAGCTTCTCGTCGTGACCTTCTCGCCGGACCCGGCCGAGGTGCTCGCGGGGCCGCAGGCGCGCGCGACGCTGTTGCCGCCCGCCCAGCGCGCGCGGGCCCTCGCCTCGCTGCACGGCGTGGACGAGGTCGTGACGCTCGACTTCACGCCGGGGCTGGCGGCACTGCCGTTCGAGCGGTTCGTGCGCGAGGTGCTCGGGGGGATCTGCGCGCTCGACGCCATCGTGGTGGGGGAGGACTTCCGCATGGGCGCCGGCGGCGCCGGGGACGTGGCCGCGCTCGCGGCGCTCGGCGCGCGCGACGGCTTCGACGTCGTGGGCGTGCGTCTCGCCGACGAGGGCGGCGAGCCGATCACGGCCACGCGCGTGCGCGCCCTGGTGCGGGCCGGCCGCGTGGAGCGCGCGGCGGACCTGCTCGGGCGCTGCCACCGCGCGGGCGGCACGGTCGTCCACGGGCGCGGGGAGGGGACCTCATTCGGCTTCCCCACGGCCAACGTGGCGCTCCCGGACGCCCTCTGCGTGCCCGACCAGGGCGTCTACGCGGGCTTCGTGGTGGCGGGCGACACGGCGTGGCCCGCGGCGCTCAACGTGGGCGCGCCGCCGTCCTTCTCGCCGTCCTCCTCCGCGCCGCGCTCGCTCATCGAGGCCAACCTCATGGGCTTCTCGGGCGACCTCTACGGGCGGGAGGTCGAGGTGGCGTTCGTGCGGTGGCTGCGCGACTCCCGCCCGTTCGACTCGCTTGACGAGCTCGAGCGCACGGTGCTCGGCAACATCGACTGGGTGCGCGCCGCGCTCGGCGACGGCGCCCTCGAGCTGGGGGAGGCGGGCGCGTGATCTCTGACGAGGACAAGGAGCGGGTGCGCCAGGCCACCGACTTCGTGCAGCTCGTGGCCGAGACCGTGGAGCTGCGCCAGCGGGGCCAGGAGTTCTGGGGCTGCTGCCCCTTCCACGGCGAGAAGACCCCGTCGTTCAAGGTCAACCCGGCCACGGGCCTCTGGCACTGCTTCGGCTGCGGCGAGGGCGGCGACGTCTTCTCCTACGTGCAGCGTCGCGAGAACCTCGACTTCCCGGACGCGATCCGCTACCTGGCCGACCGCGCGGGCATCGAGCTCTCCGAGGAGCGCGGACAGCGCGGCCCGCGCAAGAGCCGCCTGGTGGAGGCGCTCGAGGAGGCGGAGTCGTTCTATCACCTCATGCTCATGCGCGGCCGCGGCGCGGACGCCGACGCGGCGCGCCGCTACCTGGCGGGGCGCGGCTTCGGCTCGGACGTCTGCCGGCGCTGGAGGCTCGGCTACGCCCCGGGGCGCGGCGCGCTGGTGGCGCACCTGCGCTCCAAGGGCTTCTCGCCGGCCGAGATGATCGCGGCCGACCTGGCGCAGGAGCGGGGCGGCCGGCTCGCCGACCGCTTCTGGGGCCGCGTGATGTTTCCCATCCACGACGAGCGCGGCCGCGCGATCGCCTTCGGCGGGCGCGTGCTGGAGCAGCGCGAGGGCGTGGCCAAGTACGTCAACACGCGCGACACCGCCGCCTTCAACAAGGGGCGGCACCTCTTCGCCTATGACCGCGCCAAGGAGTCGATGGCGGCCACCGGCGAGGCCATCGTCTGCGAGGGCTACACCGACGTCATCGCGATGCACGAGGCGGGCTTCACGAGCGCCGTGGCCGCGCTCGGCACGGCCTTCAGGCTCGAGCACGTGCGCCTCATGGAGCGGCAGCGCGTGAGCCGCATCGTGTGCCTGTTCGACGGCGACGCCGCCGGCCAGCGCGCCGCCGAGCGCGCGGTGCGCTACCTCGACCAGACCTCGGCCGCGCTCATGTGCGTGGTGCTGCCCGACAACCAGGACCCGATGGAGTTCCTCTCGACCCACGACGCGGCGGCGATGCGCGAGCAGCTCGACGGCGCGCGCCCGCTCATGGACTTCGTCTTCGAGAAGCGCCTGGCGGCCCACGACCTGAGCTCGCCGGGCCGGCGCGTCCGTGCGCTCGAGGACATGGCGGGGCTGCTGGCCCCGCTCAAGCGCTCGGTGCTGCTCGACGAGTACGCCACGCGGCTCGCGGACACGCTCGGCATGGACGTCGGGCGCACCAAGCGCGCGATCGAGGACGCGCCGGTGCGCGAGGCCGACGACGCGCGCGAGGCCCCGCGGTCCCGCCGCGGGCGCGACGAGCGGCCCGCCCCGGCGACGGGCGCGCCGGGCCCCGCCGACGACGACCGGGTCCCGCTCGAGGCCTACGGTGCCGCGCCCGCCGAGGCGGGGGAGCGCGGGGCCGAGGGCGGGGACATCCTCCTCGGCGCGCCCCTCTCGGCGGACGAGCGCATGCAGGTCTCGGCCGAGCGCGAGCTGCTCTGTGCCCTGGCGCAGCGCCCCGACGCGCTCAGGCGCTACGAGGACCGCATCGCGTCGCTCAGCTGGTCGGACGAGCGCCACGAGGCGATGGCCTGGGCCATGCTCTCCACGCCCGAGGGCAGCTCGCCCGCCGAGGTGGTCGCCGCCGCCTCGGCCGTCGTGCCGGAGGCGCCGCGGATCCTGTCGGGGGGCCGGGTGATGGACGAGGCCGAGCTCACCGACGAGCAGAAGCTCGACCTCATCGTGGACACGGCCGAGCTGCTCTCGTGCCGCCGGCGCATCCGGCAGATCCGGGGGCGGCTGAGCGGGCTCGGCGCCGCGGACGCCGACGCCGAGCGCCTCTTCGAGGAGGCCGCCGCGCTGCAGCGGCGCGCGGGCGAGCTCTCGGGGCACCTGTCCTCGGTCTCCGCGGAGTAGCGATTGGGTATAATCCTTTGGGTTTTTACGTTGAAGGGACACATACGTGGCTGCCAAGAAGACAAGCGACGACATCAAGCTCTCCGAGGACCTGCTCCGCGTGGTGGACGGGCTCGTGAAGGGCGCCGGCGAGCGCGCGAGCGTGACCGAGGACGACATCCAGGTCGCGATCCGCGACGTGGACGTCAACTCGGACGAGCTCTCCGACCTCTATGACGCGCTGCGCGCGCGGGGCGTCGAGGTGAGCGGGTCGCCCGCCGCCTCCGAGGCCGACGCGGACTTCTCGCTGGACGACGACGGCTCCGGCGACGACTTCGACGACGACGCGTCCTCCGACGGCGACGAGTTCGACGAGGACGGGGACGGCGAGGGGCAGTCCGAGAGCGCCGCCGAGGCCAAGGCCGTCAAGGAGGCGCTGCGCTCGGTGCCCAAGGCCAGGGTCGCCAAGCCCAAGCGCTCCTCGCGCGCCCGGGCCCGCCGCGCCGACACCTCCACGGCCATGCTCACCGGCGACCCGGTGCGCATGTACCTCAAGGAGATCGGCAAGGTGGACCTGCTCACGGCCTCCGAGGAGGTCAACCTCGCCATGAAGATCGAGGCGGGCACCGAGGCCACCGAGAAGCTCGAGGCCGCCGAGGCGGGCGAGGCCACGCTTACCCGCGCCGAGCAGCGCCGCCTCATGCGCATCGAGCAGGTGGGCCTCGACGCCAAGCAGCAGCTCATCAGCGCCAACCTGCGCCTGGTCGTCTCCATCGCCAAGCGCTACGTGGGCCGCGGCATGCTCTTCCTCGACCTGATCCAGGAGGGCAACCTCGGCCTCATCCGCGCGGTCGAGAAGTTCGACTACACCAAGGGCTTCAAGTTCTCGACCTACGCCACGTGGTGGATCCGCCAGGCCATCACCCGCGCCATCGCCGACCAGGCGCGCACCATCCGCATCCCGGTGCACATGGTCGAGACCATCAACAAGCTCATCCGCGTGCAGCGCCAGCTGCTGCAGGACCTCGGCCGCGACCCCACCCCCGAGGAGATCGGCGCCGAGATGGGCATGAGCCCGGACCGCGTGCGCGAGATCCAGAAGATCAGCCAGGAGCCCGTGAGCCTGGAGACGCCGATCGGCGAGGAGGAGGACTCCCAGTTGGGCGACTTCATCGAGGACTCCACGGCCGTCGCCCCGCCCGAGGCCGCGTCCGACTCCATGCTGCGCGAGCAGCTCGACCAGGTGCTCGACGGCCTGGCCGACCGCGAGCGCAAGGTCATCAAGTTCCGCTTCGGCCTGGAGGACGGCCACCCGCGCACGCTCGAGGAGGTCGGGCGCGAGTTCGGCGTCACCCGCGAGCGCATCCGCCAGATCGAGTCCAAGACGCTGGCGAAGCTGCGCCACCCGAGCCGCTCGGGCCGCCTGAAGGACTACATGGAGGACTGAGCCGCCCGCGGCCCCGGCTGTCGTCGGGGCCGCCCTTGGCTCAATGCGCGTTTGACCCCTCCCGCTTGCGTGGCCGGGGAGCCGCGCGTTAGCTAGACTACTTCGGCTGCGCAAACGAGAGAAAGGATCCTCATGTCCAAGCTGCAGAAGAGGCTCAAGGCCTACTCGATCGGCATCATGGGCTTCGGCCTGCTCGACATTCTCGCCGGGGTGTTCATGGTGGCCGCCTCGCCGTTCGCCGCGGGCCTGACGTTCACCATCGCCGGCGATCCCGCCAACGGCTCCGACGCCGCCACGATTCTGGGCATCGTGGGCATCATCATCGGCCTGTACTGCGTCGTGGTGGGCGTGCTCGGCGCCCGCGCCGCCAACCACCCGCGCAAGATCGGCGCCTTCAAGTGGCTCGACCTCCTGCTGGTGGTCACGGTGTTCGTGGAGTTCTGCACGGGGCTGCTCAACGGCGGGCAGATCTCGTGGGTCGAGCCGGTGCTCTTCGTGCTCGGCGTTTTGGCCTACGTCAACGCCGTCAAGGCCAACGAGGAGGCGCTCAACCGCTAGGGCGCGCACATACGCTTTCCCCTGCATCTCGTGCCCCGGGACTCGGAACGGGGCACTTCTCGTTTGGCGACGCCTCGTGCCGTCCCGTGCGCCCGGGTCGGCCCGGCGCCGCGTCGCCCGGAGCCGCGTCTCCTCCGGAGCCTCCGTGCCACCCGTATTAACGCGCAGAATCGGACATGCGCGTTAATTTTACCTGCGGACATAGAAACCGGTATCTGATTCTGCGCGTTATCTGAGACGGGGAGGGGCGACGGCGAGCCCCGCGGGCTCAGCTTGCGCACGAAAAAGGGCCGGAGACGTTGTCTCCGGCCCTGACTTCTCTGGCTCCCCGGGTAGGATTCGAACCTACGACACGCTGATTAACAGTCAGCTGCGCTACCACTGCGCCACCGGGGAATGTGTCGCGCGAGAAATTAGTATACAGATGCCGTCGCCGAGCGCAAGCCCCAATTTGAAAAATCTCGGTGGCGCGGGCGCGCGCGGCGCGTCGTGTGTGGGGCCTCGGTGTGGCTCGGCGCGCTGTGATAGGATTCTGACGTCACGCAACCCATCGTCCGGAGGCATCTTGACCAGCGCATCCACATCGAGCGTCTCTCCCTATGCGAGCGGGCGCTACGCCAAGGACGGCTTCATTCTCCAGCAGCTCGTCAACAAGGACTTCAAGCTCCGCTACCGCCGGTCGGTCCTCGGCGTGGTCTGGAGCGTGCTGAACCCGCTGCTCATGATGATCATCATGAGCTTCGTCTTCTCGTACTTCCTGCGCGGGTCCAGCGTGGAGAACTACCCGCTCTACCTCATCGTGGGAAACATCACCTTCTCGCTGATGAACGAGTCCACCAGCGCCGGCCTTCGCTCCATCATCGACGCCGCGCCGCTGCTCAAGAAGGTCAAGGTCGACCGCTGGGTCTTCCCGGTGCAGAAGGTGTTCTCCGCGGCGTTCAACTTCTCGTTCTCGCTCATCGCGGTGGCCGTCGTCATGCTCTTCTTCCGCGTGATGCCCACCTGGCACATCATCTGGATGGTCCCGGCGCTGCTGCTGCTCATGGTCTTCTGCATGGGCATCAGCCTGCTCATCGGCGCGGCCGCCGTCTTCTTCCGCGACATGATCCACCTCTGGAGCGTGCTCATCACCGCGTGGACCTACCTCACACCGATCTTCTGGGACCTCTCGCTGCTCACCAACTCGAGCGCGCCGTGGTTCGTCATCGCGGTGGTCAAGCTCAACCCCATGTACAACTACATCGACATGATGCGCTGCGCCATCGTCTACCAGACGAGCCCGGGGCTCACGGTGGTGGCGCTGTGCGTCTTCTGGGCGGTCGTGGCGCTGGTGCTCGGCTACCTCGTCTTCCGCAGGACCGAGCACAAGTTCATCCTCTACATCTAGGCGGTTCGCATGGCAGACACCACGTCCGAGTACGTCATCGAGGTCAATGACGTCTCGATGATCTTCAACATCGCGAGCGAGCAGCTCAACAACCTCAAGGAGTACTTCATCAAGCTCATGAGGCACGAGCTGTTCTTCAAGGAGTTCCGCGCGCTCGACCACGTGAGCTTCAAGGTTCGCCGCGGCGAGGTCGTGGGACTGGTGGGCACCAACGGCTCCGGCAAGTCCACGATGCTCAAGTGCATCGCCGGCGTGCTCGAGCCCTCCGAGGGGTCGATCGTCGTGCGCGGCAACATCGCCCCGCTCATCGAGCTCGGCGCCGGCTTCGACCCGGAGCTCACCGCGCGGGAGAACATCTACCTCAACGGGGCGCTGCTGGGCTACACGCGCGCCTTCATCGACGAGCACCTCCAGGAGATCGTCGACTTCGCCGAGCTCCAGAACTTCATGGACATGCCGCTCAAGAACTACTCCAGCGGCATGGTGGCGCGCATCGCCTTCGCCATCGCCACGGTGACCGAGCCGGACATCCTGATCGTCGACGAGACGCTCTCCGTGGGCGACGTCTTCTTCCAGGAGAAGTGCGAGGAGCGCATCCAGCACTTCATCAAGTCGGGCAACGTCACGGTGCTCTTCGTCTCGCACTCCATGGAGCAGGTGGAGCGCATCTGCCAGCGCGCCGTCTGGATCGAGAAGGGCGTGCAGCGCATGGACGGGCCCGTCCGCGAGGTCTGCGACGCCTACCGCGCCCAGTTCGGCTGACGACCGTCTCCCGCTCGGGTGGTACGATAGCCTCGTGTCCGAGCGAACCAAGACGAGGAAGCGAGAGTGCCATGGGATTTCTCGATGACGTTCAGTCGACCTTCAACCGCGGCGTCGCCGGCGCGAGCCGCACCGCCTCGACCGTGAAGCTCAAGGGCCAGCTCAACGACGCCCTCAAGCGCCGGCAGGGGCTCGTTGCCCAGCTCGGTGCCAGCCTCTACGAGACGACCAGGGACGACCCGGCGTTTCGCGCGGGCCGCGAGACGCTCTATGACGGGATCGCGGCCATCGACGCGGAGCGCGCGCAGATCCAGGCCGAGATCGACCGCCTCGAGGCGGAGTCCCAGGCCGCCCAGACGGCCGCCACGCGCGTCACGTGCCCGTTCTGCGGCTCGCAGGTGAGCATGAGCGACCTGTTCTGCTCCGGCTGCGGCAAGCCCATGGCGGAGATCCGCGCCGCGCTCGGCGCGCAGGCGTCCGCCGCCTGGGACGGCCCGACGTGCCCGAGCTGCGGCGCGCCCATGAACGAGGGCGACCTGTTCTGCATGAGCTGCGGCCACCGGCTGGAGGAGCCCGCCAAGGCGCCCGCGCCCGCACCCGCCCCGGAGCCCGTGGCCCCCGAGCCCCCGGCGCCCGTGGCACCCGCTCCGGAGCCCGTGGCCCCCGAGCCGCCGGTCGCACCCGTCCCCGCTCCCGACCCCGAGCCTGCCGCCGAGCCCGTCCCGGAGCCCCCGGCCCCCGCGCCCGCTCCCGAGCCTCCGGCGCCGGAGCCCCCCGCCGCGGCCTCCGCGTGCCCGAGCTGCGGCGCGCCTCTCGCGCCCGGCGACGCCTTCTGCATGAACTGCGGCGCCCGCGTCGAGGCCCCCGCGCCCGCCCCTGAGCCCAAGCCGGCGCCCGCGGCGTTCTGCCCCGAGTGCGGCGTGCCCGCGGCGCCCGGGGACGCCTTCTGCGGCAACTGCGGTCACCCGCTGGCCTAGCCCGCGCGCCTTGTGCCGAGCGCCCCGCTGGCGTACAGTGAGGTGGATTCTTTAAGCCGGTGCGAGACGCCAGCAAGGTCAGGTCCCTCGGGACGCTTCTCATGCGCCTTTCTTGGACGCTCGTGCCGTGCAGGCCGGCGTCCTTTTTTCTCGAGAAGGGAGTCTCATGGACCAACCCCGGCTCAAGGCCCAGATCATGGACGAGCGGGCCATGGCGCGCGCGCTCACCCGCATCGCGCACGAGGTCATCGAGCGCAACGAGGGCTCGTCCGACGTCGCGCTCGTGGGCATCGTCCGCCGCGGCGCCGTGATCGCGCCGCTGCTCGCGGACGAGATCGCCAAGATCGAGGGCGCCCGCCCGCCGGTGGGGCGCCTCGACGTCAGCTTCTACCGCGACGACGTGCGCCGCAAGATCGCCCCGGTGGAGTTTGCCACCGAGATTCCCTTCGGCGTCGACGACCGCAACATCATCCTCGTCGACGACGTGCTCTACACCGGGCGCACCATCCGCGCCGCGCTCGACGCCCTGATCGACCTCGGCCGGCCGCGCAGCGTGCAGCTCGCCGTCATGGTCGACCGCGGCCACCGCGAGCTCCCCATCCGCGCCGACTACGTGGGCAAGAACGTCCCCTCCAGCCACGAGGAGGACGTCCGCGTGCAGGTCGCGCCCTGCGACGAGCGCACCTCGGTGGAGATCTGGACCCTGCCCGGTGCGGACGAGAGGGGAGGCGAGGCCTAGATGCTCTCCGTCAAGCACCTGATCGACACCACGAGCCTCACGGCCGACGACATCACGCAGATCCTCGACACCGCCCGCTCCTTCTCGGAGGTCAACCGGCGCGCCATCAAGAAGGTCCCCGCGCTGCGCGGCCGCACGATCGTCAACCTGTTCCTGGAGCCCTCCACGCGCACCAAGAGCTCCTTCGAGCTCGCCGAGAAGCGCCTCTCGGCCGACAGCCTCTCGATGGGCGGAGCCACCAGCTCGGTGGTCAAGGGAGAGAGCCTCGCCGACACCATCGAGACGATCGACGCCATGAACGTCGACATGTTCGTCTGCCGCGCCAAGCTCGCCGGCACGCCGCAGAAGATCACCCAGCACACCGACGCCGTGGTCATCAACGCCGGGGACGGCAAGCACCAGCACCCCACGCAGGCGATGCTCGACCTCTACACCATCCGCGAGAACTTCGGCCACCTCGACGGCCTCAGGGTGGCCATCGTGGGCGACCTTTCGCACAGCCGCGTCTGCGGCAGCCTCGTGCCGGCGCTCAAGACCATGGGGGCCGAGGTCACGCTCGTGGGCCCGCCGACCTTCCAGGTGGACGACCCCGACTACTACGGCGTGCCGCAGACCTCCGATCTCGACGCGGTGATCCCCGAGGTCGACGTCGTCTACATGCTGCGTGTCCAGCTCGAGCGCATGGAGGGCGCCGCCATCCCGTCGCGGCGCGAGTACAACCGCCTGTGGGGCCTCGACATGCGCCGGGTGGGCATGATGCGCCCGGACGCGATCATCTGCCACCCGGGCCCCATGAACCGCGGCATGGAGATCAACGCCGACGTGGCCGACTGCGCGCGCTCGCGCATACTCGACCAGGTCAACGCCGGCGTGCTCACGCGCATGGCCGAGATGTACCTGCTCCTGGAAGGTGAGGGTGATGTCGTATCTGCTTAAGGGCGCCCACGTCGTGGACCCGCAGGTGGGCCTCGACGGGGTTGCTGACGTGCTCCTCGACGGGTCGACCGTGGCCGCGGTGGGGGAGGGCCTCGCCGCCCCCGAGGGCACCGAGGTCGTGGACTGCGCCAGCAAGTACCTGGTGCCGGGACTCGTGGACATGCACGTGCACTTCCGCGACCCGGGCTTCGAGTACAAGGAGACCATCGAGACGGGCTCGCGTGCGGCGGTCCACGGCGGCTTCACCGACGTGGCCACGATGCCCAACACGGACCCTGTGACCGACACGGGCGCCGAGGTCCGCTACCAGATCGACCGCGCCCGCCACGCGGGCCTCTGCCACGTGCGCCCCATCGGCGCGCTCACGACCGGCGAGAAGGGCCAGCAGCTCGCCGAGATCGGCGACATGGTCATGGAGGGCGCCGTCGCGTTCTCCGACGACGGCCACGGCGTCCAGAGCGCAGGCATGATGCGCACCTGCATGGAGTACGTGAGCCAGTTCGACCGCGTGGTCTCGGCCCACTGCGAGGTCGAGAGCCTCACCACGCACGGCGTCGTCAACGAGGGGCGCGCCTCCACGCGCCTCGGCATGTTCGGCTGGCCGGCGCTGGGCGAGGAGCTGGAGATCTACCGCGACATCGAGCTCGCCCGCGTGACCGGCTGCGCCCTGCACGTGGCCCACATCTCCACCGAGAAGGGCCTCGACCTGGTGCGCGCCGCCAAGGCGGAGGGCCTGCCCGTGACCTGCGAGGTCACCCCGCACCACCTCTTCCTCTCCGAGGACGACATCACCGACGCCTACGACACCAACCTCAAGATGAACCCGCCGCTGCGCCGCGCCTCGGACGCCGCCGCGCTCGTCGAGGGGCTTCTCGACGGCTCGATTGACTGCGTGGTGACCGACCACGCGCCGCACGCGCCGCACGAGAAGGACTGCGAGTGGGAGATCGCGTTCTTCGGCATCGTGGGGCTCGAGACCTCGCTGCCGCTCATGCTCACCAACCTGGTCCTGCCCGGGCGGATGAGCTGGTCGCGCCTCGTGGAGGTCATGGCCGTGAACCCGCGCCGCGTGCTCAGGCTGGAGCCGGTGCGCCTGGAGGCCGGCTCGCCGGCCGACCTCACGCTCATCGACCCCGCCCGGAGCGTCACGATCACGCCCGACTACCTCCAGAGCCGCTCCAAGAACTCCGCGTGGCTCGGCGCCACGCTCACCGGCGTCGCCACCGACGTGTTCGTCTCGGGACGGCGCACGATGACCAACGGCACGCTCACCCCCGTCCCGCGGGTGCTGCGATGACGGCCGCGACGACGCTGCACGACGTCACGGTCGTGTCCAACGAGCCCGCCGCCGAGGGGCTCGTGCGCGTGGTCCTCTCGGCCCCGGCGCTCGCCGCGGCGCTTGAGCCCGGGCAGTTCGTGAACCTCGCCGTCCCGGGCGACGCGAGCCAGATCCTGCGCATCCCGCTCTCGTTCAGCCGTGCCGACGCGGCGGGCGGGACGTTCGAGATCGTCTACGCCGTGGTCGGCGACGGAACGCGCCGCCTCTCGCGGATGCGCCCGGGGGACGCCACCACGGCCGTGGGGCCGTGCGGGAACCCCTGGCCGCTGCCCGTGGGCGCGGCGCGCGCCTGCGTGGTCGCCGGCGGCGTGGGCGTCACGCCGATCGTGGCCTGCGCGCGGATGCTCGCAGCGTCCGGCACGGCCTTCGACGCCGTCGTGGGCGCCCAGACGGCCGCGCGCCTCTGGGGCACCGCGGAGCTCGCCGCGCTCGGGGCGGGCGAGGTCGCCGTCACCACCGACGACGGCACCGCCGGGCGCCGCGGCTTCACCACCGACGCGCTCGCCGAGCTTCTCGCCGCGCGCTCCTACGACGTGGTCTACGCCTGCGGGCCCGAGGTCATGATGGCCGGCGTGGCCCGGCTCTGCCGCGAGGCGGGCACGCGCTGCCTGGTCTCGATGGAGCGGATGATGTGCTGCGGCTTCGGCGCGTGCGGCACCTGCAACGTGGCCATGGCCGACGGCACCTACAAGTCCTGCTGCAAGGACGGGCCGGTCTTCGACGCCGAGGAGGTGGCGTGGTGATGGGCGAGAGGAGCGTCCGCATGGCCGTCGACCTTGGCGGCATCCGCATGCAGAACCCCGTGTGCACCGCGTCGGGCACCTTCGGCTTCGGCCAGCAGTTCGAGGGCTTTCTCGACGTGGGCTCGCTCGGCGCGATCACGCTCAAGGGCTGCTCGGCCGAGCCCTGGCCCGGCAACCCCGCGCCCCGCATGTGCGAGGTGCCCTCGGGCATGATGAACACGGTGGGCCTGGCCAACCCCGGCGTGGCCGGCATGGTCGAGAGCTACGGCGACTACCTCGCCGACCTCGAGCGCCGCGGCTGCCGCGTGATCGTGCAGGCCGCGGGCCACTCCGTGGACGAGTACGTGGCGGCCGTCGAGAAGATCGAGGAGCTCTGCCCGTGGGCGAGCGGCGTCGAGCTGAACGTCTCGTGCCCCAACCTCGCCCGCGGCGGCGCCCTCGTGGGCGGGACGCCCGAGAGCGCGGCCGAGGTCGTGCGCGCCGTGCGCCCGCGCGTGAGCCGCCCGCTGCTGGTCAAGATGGCGCCGGTGAACGTGGCCGAGATCGCGCGCGCCTGCGAGGCGGCGGGCGCCGACGCGCTCAGCCTCATCAACACGATCAACGGCATGTCCATCGACGTGCGCACCAGGAGGAGCCGTCTCTCGCGCCCCACCGGGGGCGTCTCGGGGCCGGCCATCCACGCGATCGCTGTGCGCATGGTTTGGGAGGCCGCCGGCGCCGTGAGGATCCCGGTCAACGGGATGGGCGGTGTCGCGAGCTGGCAGGACGCCGCCGAGATGATCCTCGCCGGCGCCACGGCCGTGACCGTGGGGACCGCGAACTTCTACGACCCCGCCTGCGCAGCGCGCGTGGCCGAGGGGCTCGCGGCCTGGGCCGCCGAGCAGGGGGTCGACGACATCAACGAGCTGATTGGAGCCTTCGAATGCTGACGTACGAAGAGGCGAGCGACAAGGTCATCGTCGCGCTCGACTGCTCGCGCGAGCGCGCGCTCGAGCTCGCGGGCCTGCTCGAGGGGCGCGCCACGTGGGTCAAGGTGGGCATGACGCTCTTCTACGCGGAGGGGCCCGCCGTCGTGGACGCGATGCGCGAGCGCGGCCTGCGGGTCTTTCTCGACCTGAAGGTCCACGACATCCCGTTCCAGGTCCAGGGCGCCGTGCGCGCCGCCTCGCTCACCGGGGCCGACATCCTCTCGATCCACGGGCTCGGCGGCTCCGCGATGGTCGCGGCCGCGCGCACGGGCGCCGAGGAGGCGGCGGAGCTGCGCGGCGGGGAGCGCACGCGCCTCGTGGCGATCTCGGTGCTCACGAGCATGGACCAGCAGGCGCTCGCCGAGGTCGGGGTGGGGGACGCGGTCGCTGACGAGGTCGCGCGACTCGCGTCGATGGCGTGCGGCGCCGGCTCCGACGGCATCGTGTGCTCCCCGCAGGAGGCCGCCCAGATGCGCGCGCTTCTCGGCCCTGACGCCCTCATCGTGACCCCGGGGGTACGTCCCGCCGGCGCCGCGACGGGCGATCAGCGGCGCGTTGCGACACCCGCCGCGGCCGTCGCCGCCGGGGCCTCCAAGCTCGTCATCGGCCGTCCGATCACCGGTGCCGACAACCCCGCGGCCGCCTTCGACGCCATCGTGGGCGAGCTGCGCGCCTAGTGCCGCCGACCGGTACCTGAGCTGCACCTTTGGTGAAGAGGGGTTGCAAAAGCTCAGGTAGTGGGGCAAACTTATGCACTGCGCTCCGCCGTGACTCAGCCGGTGGGGCAAGGATTCCGATGTTTGGAGGAAACATGGCTCTACCTACGCTTACCGACGAGCAGCGCATGGAGGCCCTCGCTAAGGCCGCCCAGACCCGTCACGCCCGTGCCGAGCTGCGCGAGAAGATCAAGAGCGGCAAGGTCTCCCTCGAGGCCGTCCTCGACTCCGACGA
The DNA here is from genome assembly GCF_966187215.1 of Thermophilibacter sp. Taxonomy (NCBI): domain Bacteria; kingdom Bacillati; phylum Actinomycetota; class Coriobacteriia; order Coriobacteriales; family Atopobiaceae; genus Thermophilibacter; species Thermophilibacter sp. The sequence goes on along the minus strand of NZ_CBIFYV010000029.1, from coordinate 10,196 downwards.
TCCCGTCGCCACCCGCATGATGGTCTCGACCCTCATCGAGTCCCTCCCCGGCTACGGCAAGGCCAAGGCCGCCAAGATCATGGACGAGCTCGGCATCTCGGCCTCCCGTCGCGTCAAGGGCCTCGGCGCCCGTCAGCGCGAGCGCCTGATCGAGACCCTCTCCAAGTAAGTTGGCGCGTAGGGCCAGAATCTTCGTAGTCTCCGGACCGTCAGGCGTTGGCAAGGGCACGCTCGTCTCGCTTCTGCGCGAGCGCGTGTCCAGCCTGGGCCTGACGGTCTCGGTAACTACGCGCTCCCCGCGTCCCGGGGAGGTCGACGGCGTCTCGTACCACTTCATGGACGACGCCGAGTTCGACCGTCTCGTGGACGAGGGGGCCTTCCTCGAGTGGGCGCGCGTCCACGACCATCGCTACGGGACCCTGCGCTCGGAGGTCGAGCGCGTCGTGGGGGAGGGGCGCTCCGTCGTCCTCGAGATCGACGTCCAGGGCGCGCTCAACGTGCGGCGCGTCCTCCCCGAGGCGGTGCTCGTCTTCATCGAGCCGCCCTCGATGGGGGAGCTCGAGCGGCGCCTGCGCGCCCGCGGCACCGAGGACGAGGCCGAGCTCGAGCTCAGGCTCGCCAACGCGCGCCGCGAGATGGCCCTGGCCGGCGAGTACGACGCGCGCGTCGTCAACGACGACCTCGAGCGCGCCTGCTCCGAGCTCGAGGAGCTCATAGAATCGTACGAGACGGACGGAGGTCCCTCACCAAGATGTCAGTGATCAAGCCCGAGATCGACAACCTGCTCGACAAGACCGAGCACAACCCCTTCCTGCTCTGCTCGATCGCGTCCAAGCGCGCCTGCGACATCAACAACATGGTCCGCGGCCAGCACCTGCGCGTGACGGCCATCCAGGACTTCGACGACATCACCACCGTCGCCTCCGGCAAGGACCCCGTGTCCATCGCCATGCAGGAGATCGAGGACGACACGCTGGGCTTCGTCAAGGAGGACTTCGACGAGGACATCCGCGGCGCCAACGCGATCCACCTGCAGTAGCGCATGACGGAGAGACTCTGCCTGGTCCACTACCACGAGATCGGGCTCAAGGGCAAGAACCGCTCGACCTTCGAGAACCAGCTCGTCACCAACCTGCACCGGGCGCTGCGCGACTTCGAGGTGCGCGACATCGCGCGCATCTCGGGCTACGTCGTGGTCCAGGCCGCCGACGGCCGGGCGAGCGAGGAGCTGGCGGCCGCCATCAGGCGCGTGCCCGGCGTGGCGCGCGTCTCGCTCGCGTATCGCTGCGGGCTCGACGAGGACGAGTACGTTGCCGCCGCCGTGCGCGCGCTCGGCGAGGCGGGGGAGTTCGGCAGCTTCAAGGTCCACGCGCGCCGCTCCTCGACCACCTACGAGCGCCACACCCTCGAGATGAACCAGCTCGTGGGCTCGGCGCTGTGCGCCGCGTTCCCCGACAAGAAGGTCGACGTGCACCATCCCGACGTCACCGTCGTCGTGCACGTGGTGCAGGGCTCCACGTTCGTCTACGCGGCCTCCGCGCCCGGCGTGGGCGGGCTGCCCGTTGGCACGGCCGGCAAGGTGGTCACGCTGCTCTCCAGCGGCTTCGACTCGCCGGTGGCCACCTGGATGGTGGGCCGGCGAGGCGCCACGTGCGTGCCCGTGCACTTCTCGGGCCGCCCGATGACCGCCGACACGAGCGAGTGGCTCTGCCAGGACATCGTGGACGCCCTCGCTCCCTCGGGCGTGGTGGGGCGTCTCTACGTGGTGCCGTTCGGCGAGCGCCAGCGCGAGATCTCGCTCGCTGTGCCGCAGGGGCTGCGCATCATCACCTACCGGCGCGTCATGCTGCGGGTGGCCGAGCGCATCGCGCGGCTCGAGGGGGCCAAGGCGCTGGTGACGGGCGAGTCGCTCGGCCAGGTGGCCTCCCAGACGCTCGACAACATCGCCGCGGTCAACGAGGCCGTCACGATGCCGGTGCTGCGTCCGCTCATCGGCTCGGACAAGCAGGAGATCATCCGCCGCGCGGAGGACATCGGCACGGCCGAGATCTCGAGCCAGACCGCGCCCGACTGCTGCACGCTCTTCATGCCGCGCCGCCCCGAGACGCACGCGCGTATGGACGCCGTGCTCGCCGCGTGGGAGAGCTTCGACCACGAGGCCATGATCGACGACCTGGTGGAGCACGTGGAGTGGCGCGACTTCTCGCAGTGCCCCTCCTACCACGCGCCCAAGGGCCGGCTGCGCGAGCACCATCGCGAGCTCGCGCCCGCGGGAGCCGACGAGCGGTCTGCCTGAGGCCGCGAGCGGCGGGCGACCACGGTCCCGCGCGTATCCAATATGCCGTTGTGAGCGCCCCCGGTGACGGGGGCGCTTCTCGTCTCGGGGCAGCCCCGCGTCAGCTGGCGGGAAGGTTCGTGTCGGGCTTTCTCGCGCGCGGGGTCGCGGCGCGGCGCGCCGGGCGCCATGCTTGTGCCGGGAGGTGGTCGCATGGCGCAGGAGCGGGCGAGAGGGGCGCGTGGGCTGGCGCGGCGCTACGGGATCTCGGGGCGGGCGGCCGTCGCGGCGGCGCTCGCGCTGCTGGCGGCGGCTGGTGTGGTCGCCGCGCTCGCGGTCGTCCCGGCGCTGTCGGGAGGCGGGGTGGTCGTGGAGCGCGGCGGCGAGGTGACCGCGGCCCCCGGCCAGGCTGAGACGGACACTGAACGAGCTGACGGAGAGGGCCAGGAGGCCCCCGCCGCGGACGAGGCGCCCGCGACCCTGCTCGTGCACGTGGACGGGGCGGTTGCGGCCCCGGGCGTCTACGAGCTCGCCGAGGGCGCGCGAGCCAACGACGCCGTGCTCGCGGCCGGCGGGCTCGCCGAGGGTGCCGACACCTCGGCGCTCAACCTCGCCGCCCCCCTCTCGGACGGCGAGAAGCTCCACGTGCCGCGCGAGGGGGAGGAGGTCGTGGCGTCGGGAACGGGCGACGCGGCCGCTTCGGAGCAGGGGGCGTCGACGGGGGCGACGACCCCCGTCAACCTCAACACGGCGACGGTCGAGGAGCTGGACACCCTGCCGGGCGTCGGCGAGGCCACGGCGCGCGCCATCGTCGAGGACCGCGAGGCCAACGGCCCGTTCGCGACGATCGAGGACCTGATGCGCGTCTCCGGCATCGGCGAGAAGAAGTTCGAGCGGATCCGTGGGCTCGTCTGCGTCTGAGGCGCCCGCGCGGCCCGACCGTCCGCTGCTGCCTCCCGCGCTGTGGGCGCTCGTCGCGGTCATCGCCGTCACGCGCCTCGCCCTGGGCGCGGGCGTCGACGCCGGGACGCTCGTCCCGCTCGCGCTGGGGGCGGGGGTGGTCTGCGCGACGGGCGCTGCGCTCTGTGTGCGCCGGCGCGGCCCGGGGCAAGCCGCGGTCGTGCTCGTGGTGCTCGCCGGCCTGTGCTGCGCGCTTCTCGCCTCGGCCGGCGAGCTCGCGCGACAGTCGGCGCTCGCGGACGCCCTCTCGTCGAGCCCGGTCTCCGCCTGGGAGCTCGAGGTTCAGAGCGACATGAGCGAGGGCGCGCGGGGCTGGCGCGGCAGGGCCCGCGTGGGGCGCGGCGGGCGCTGGGAGGGCGTGGTGTGGCTCGTGGCTGACGAGCCGCTGGATCTGGGGTCGCGCCTGCGCTGCGTGGGCCGCTTCTCGGAAAACGGCGACGACGAGTGGGGGCGCTCGTCGCGCATGCAGGGAATCGCGGGGACGGTGGACGTGAGACGGGTGCTGGAGCGTCGGGACGCCGACGGGGCGCGCGGCGTCGTGCTGGGCCTGCGCGCCGCGGCGCTTCAGAGCCTCGACGGGCCCTCCTCGGACGCGCGGGCACTGCTCGCCGGGAGCGTCTGCGGCCACACGGCGGCCATGGCCGAGCGAGGGCTGGACGAGCTGTTCGCGAGGTGCGGGGTGTCGCACCTGGTGGCCGTCTCCGGCGGGCACCTCGTCATCGTGGCGGGCGTGCTCGGGCGGCTGCTCGCGCGCACGCGGCTGCGGCCGGCGCCGCGCGCGGCCCTGCAGCTGGGGGCCACGCTGCTGTTCGTGGCGTTCTGCGGCGCGCCCGCCTCGGCGGTCCGCTCGTGGGCCATGGCGGCGGCCGCCGAGCTCGCAGGGCTCGCGGGACGGCGGGCGCACCCGCTCTCGGCGGCGTCGGTGGTCGGGATCGCGATGGCGCTCGCGGACCCCGGCGTCACGGGGCAGCTCGGCTACCTGCTCTCCGTGACGTGCGTGTGCGGGATCTGCGCGCTCTCCTCCTACGCGCGCTACGTGCTGCGGGTGCTGGTGCCCGTGCGCGCCCCGCGCCGGTCGGGGCGCCTCGCGCGCGGCCTCACGCGGGCGTGTGACGCCGCCGGCGACGCCCTGGCGCTCACGTTCGTCTCGCAGCTGGTCACGATGCCGCTCACCTGCGCGACCTTCGGCCAGCTCTCGCTCGTGGCGCCGCTCGCGAACGTGGTCATGGCGCCGTTCTTCTCGGCGCTCCTGCCGCTGGGGCTGGTTGCCGTCGCGCTCGTCGCGGCTCCCGCGGCCCAGGGCGTGGCGCTCGCGGCCTGCGAGGCGCTCGGGGCCCTCCTCGTGCGGACGCTGCGCCTCCTCGCCGCGCTGCCGATGGCGAGCGTGGCGGTCGACGTGGACGAGGGGGCCGCGCTCGCCCTTGTCGCCGCGGGGCTCGCGATCCTTCTCGTGTGGTGGCCTCGCTGCTCGCGGCGCGCGCTCGCGGCCGGACTCGCCGTCCTTCTCGCCTGCGCGCTCGCGTGGGTCGCGCGCTGGCGGCTGCTCGCGCCGGCGGCGGTGCGCGTGCTCGACGTGGGCCAGGGCGACGCCATCCTGGTCACCGACGGCGCGTCCGCCGTGCTCGTGGACACCGGTCCCGGCGACGAGGTGCTCGCCGCGCTCGCGCGCAACCACGTGCTCCACCTCGACGCGGTGGTCCTCACGCACCTGCACGACGACCATGCGGGCGGGCTTGAGGACGTGCTCGCCACCACGGGGGCGGACGAGGTCCTCGTGGGGGCGGGGGTCGATCCACCCGCGGCCGCGGGTGCCCGCGTTTCGGCGCTGGGCCACGGCGACGTGCTGCGCGTTGGGCGTTTCTCGCTTGAGGTCATCTCGCCCGTGGGCGAGACGGACGGCACGGACAACGCCGACTCGCTCGTGCTCGCGCTCTCCTACGACGACGGCGCCCGCACGCTCGACGCGCTGCTCACCGGCGACGCGGAGGCCGACGAGCTCGCCGCGGCGCTCGGGCGCGGCGAGGCGGGCGACGTCGACCTGCTCAAGGTCGGCCACCACGGCTCGGAGGCGTCCGTGATGCCCGAGCTGGCCGCGGCGCTCGACGCCGAGGTGAGCGTCGCGAGCGCGGGGGAGGGCAACTCCTACGGTCACCCGAGCGCGGCGTGCCGGCAGACGCTCGAGGAGAGCGGATCGCGCTTCCTGTGCACCATCTGGTGCGGCGACGTGTGCGTGGAGCCGGGCGCGGACGGCCCGGTCGTGAGCTGCCAGCGGGGAGGGGAGCCCTGAGCGGCTGTGCTACATTGGGGGCGCGCCTTCGCGCGCCAGGACTACGCGCGGCCGCAGTGGGCCGCGGGGAGGGGGAGAGATGGCCGAGAGGCCCGCGCTGCTGCCGGCGTATCTGATCGTGGGACCCGACGAGCTCAAGCGCCGCCAGGCGGTGGCGCGGTTGCGGGCCCGCGTGGACGGGCCGCTGGGGGCCTTCAACCTCGAGGAGCTCACTGCGAGCGGGGACATGGACCCGGCCGGGCTTCTCGCCTCGCTCAACACGCTGCCGGTGGGCGGCGACCGTCGCGTGGTCATCGTCGAGGGCGCCGAGAAGCTCCCCAAGCCGGTGTCGGAGGCCGTGATCTCGTACCTCACCGACCCCAACGAGAGCTGCACCCTCGCGCTCGTGGCCGCGAGCCTCGCCAAGACCACGAGGCTCTACAAGGCCGTGGCCAGGGTCGGCGGGAAGGCCGTCATCGAGTGCGCGGCCAAGAAGGGTCGCGACCTGCCCCCCTACGTGCAGAAGCTCGCCCGCGCCCACGGGGTGGCGATGGACGCCGACGCGGCCGCCGAGCTCGTCGCGCGCGTCGGCGACGCGACGACGATGCTCGACAACCAGGTCGCCACGCTCGCCGAGCTGCTCAGCGGCCAGGGGACGATCACGCGCGCGCTCGTGGAGGAGCATGTGGCGCGTGTGGCCGAGGTCAAGCCCTGGGAGTTCCTCGACCGTCTCTCGGCGCGGGACGCACGCCGCTCGCTCGCGCTGTGGCGGCTGCTCGACGGGTCGGCGCTCGGCCTGCTCTCGCTCGTCACGGGACGGCTGCGCGAGCTGGTCTGCGCGCGCAGCCTCGACGCCCGCGGCCAGGGCCGCGCCCTGGCGGGAGAGCTCAAGAAGCAGGACTGGCAGGTGCGCAACCACGTCCGCTGGGCGCGCGGCTTCCGCGACGGCGAGCTCGAGGGGCTTCTCGCTGACTGCGCCGCCGCCGAGCGGGCCCTCAAGAGCGGCGCCGACGAGCGCGACGTGATGGCTCGCCTCATCGTTGCCGTCTGCGGCGCCGCGTAGCGCCCCGCCCGCGCGCCCGCCCGCCGTTGCCCGGATGACGTCGCCCCCGCCGGCGAACCCGTGCCTGTGCCCGTCCCAGGCGCGCTTCCACACGAGATTAACGCGCAGAATCGGACATGCGCGTTAATTTGACCTGCGGATATAGAAAGTTGTGCTTGATTCTGCGCGTTATCTGGAGGTGAGCCATGCTGCTGCCCGTCGACCGGCTTACCGCGCTCCGTGCCCTGCGCGTCTATCGGCGTGCGGGAGGCGCCCCGCCCGCCGAGCGCATCGACCTCCCTGAGCCCGATGCCTCGCCGCGCACGCGCTGGACTCCGGGGCTCATCCCCATCGAGCGGCTTGCGCTTGCCGAGCCGCCGGACGTCGCGCGCCCGATCGAGGTGGCGGCCCCCTCCGCCGCGAGCCGGCTGCGCGGGTCGTTCGTGCGCTGCTCGGTGCGCTCGACCAGCCTGCCCCCGCGCTCGTTCGTCTCCCTGGGTGACGGTCTCGTCACGCCTTGTCCGGAGCTGCTCTTCCTCGAGCTCGCGGACGTCATGACACCTGCGGCTCATGCGCTTCTCGGCTATGAGCTCTGCGGGACGTACGCCCGCGACCCTGCCGACCCGCGCCTGAGTGACGTCGTGCACGGTCTGAGGCCCGTTACCACCACGGAGCGCATCGCACGCTATCTCGATGAGGTGGGGCGAAGGCCCGGGAGCGTCTTGGCTCGTCGGAATCTCGCGCACGTCGCCGACAACGCTTGGTCGCCCATGGAGGCGATCGTGGCGTTCATGGCCCGGCTGCCCGTTCACGAGCTCGGGTACGAGCTCGGCGGGATCGTACTCAACGAGCGGCACGAGGCCGCTCCGCAACTTGTCCAGCTCGGCATCGCGTCCTCCCGCGTTCCGGACATCGAGGTTGTGGGGACGCACGTCGGCTTCAACTATGACAGTCATGCGCACCTCGACCTCGATGCGATCGTCGAGGCCGCGCTCAGCGGTGACGCGTCGGATTCGGTGCGAGAGGTTCGCGAGGGCTATCTCGATGACATCAGACGAAACAGGGAGCTCGCGGCGCAGGGGCGGATCATCCTCCCCGTCACGCCGGAGGACCTGTTCGCCCGCGGCGGGCTCGACGCCGTGATGCTCGAGGCGGCCCAGCTGGCCAACGAGCTGGGCGACAGTGATGACGCGCTGGGCAACGTGGCCGTAGCGCTCGACCCGTCCTACGCCCGTCCGCGCCAGCTCTTCCTCTGGTCTCTGCTCCCGTGGCCGCCCGGTGTCGGGTACGCGCGCGCCGTGCGCGGCATGGGATGGCGCGGTCTCTTTGGCTGAGTCCTCGCACGCGAGAAGATAACGCGCAGAATCAAGCACAACTTTCTATATCCGCAGGTAAATTTAACGCGCATGTCCGATTCTGCGCGTTATCGCCGAGAGTGGGGTGCCGGGTGGGCGAGAAGCCCGGGATGCCGTCGTCAGCGCACAAAAAAGCGGACCCGGGCAGCACCCCGAGTCCGCTTCATGCGCTCTGAAAGAGAGAAGCTACTTGATGGTGTTCACGAGCTTCTGCACGCCGCTCTTGCGCTGGGCGGCCTGGTTCTTGTGGATGATGCCCTTGGAAGCGGCCTTGTCGAGCAGACGGTTGGCCTTGTTGGCGGCGTCCTGGGCGGCCTCGGCGTCCTTGGCCTCGACGGCGGCGCGGACCTTCTTGACGGCGGTCTTGAGCTCGGAGCGGACCGCGCGGTTGCGCTGGCGCGCCTTCTCAGCGGTGATGATGCGCTTCTTCTGAGACTTGATGTTAGCCACGTGCAGTTCCTTTCGGTTCTTCTGAATCTGAGGCCTCTTCGCTGAGACACGGTGAGGTCAACTCGCTGAGTATAGCATGCGCGTTCCCAGTTCGCTATCATTCACCTCATGTCTACGACCGATACCTCACATATCCGCAACTTCTCGATCGTCGCGCACATCGACCACGGGAAGTCCACCATCTCCGACCGCATCCTCGAGCTCACGCACACCGTGGAGGAGCGCGACATGGAGGCCCAGCTGCTCGACACCATGGACATCGAGCGCGAGCGCGGCATCACGATCAAGTCCAACGCCGTGCGCGTCATCTACGACGCCGACGACGGCGAGACCTACCAGTTCAACCTCATCGACACGCCGGGCCACGTGGACTTCACCTACGAGGTCAGCCGCAGCCTCGCCGCGTGCGAGGGGGCGGTGCTCGTGGTGGACGCCACGCAGGGCGTGGAGGCGCAGACGGTCTCCAACGCCAACCTCGCGATGAACGCCGACCTCGACATCGTGCCGGCGATCAACAAGATCGACCTGCCGAGCGCCGAGCCGGAGCGCGTCCGCGCCGAGATCGAGGACGAGCTCGCGATCCCGGCCGAGGACGCCGTGTGTGTCTCGGGCAAGACCGGCGAGGGCATCCACGAGCTTCTCGAGGCCATCGTCTTTCTCGTCTCGCCGCCCGCCGGGGACTACGACGCCCCGCTCAAGGCGCTGATCCTGGACTCCTACTTCGACGAGTACCGCGGCGTGGTGGCCACGGTGCGCGTCTTCGACGGCCACATCGCCAAGGGCGACCGACTCGCCATGATGCAGGCGAAGGAGAGCTTCCTCGTGGACGGCGTGGGCGTCAAGCGCCCGGCCGAGCAGCTCGTGGACGAGCTTGGCGTCGGCGAGGTGGGCTTCGTGGTCACGGGCCTCAAGGACCCCGAGGCCGTGCGCGTGGGCGACACCCTCACCTACGAGGCGCGCCCCTGCGCCGAGGCACTGCCGGGCTACCGCGAGGCCAAGCCGATGGTCTACACGGGACTCTTCCCCATAGACAACAAGGACTACGAGAACCTCCGCGACGCCCTCGAGAAGCTCCGCGTCAACGACCCGTCGCTCACCTGGAGCCCCGAGACCTCCGTGGCGCTCGGCTTCGGCTTCCGTGTGGGCTTCCTGGGGCTGCTCCACATGGAGGTCGTCAAGGAGCGCCTGGAGCGCGAGTTCGGCCTGTCGCTGATCGCCACGTCGCCCTCGGTGGACTACCACGTCTACCAGACCGACGGCCAGATGCTCTGCGTGCGCAGCCCGCAGGACCTGCCGGACGTCACGCGCATCGAGCGCATCGAGGAGCCCTACCTCAAGGCCAAGGTCATCGTGCCGCCCGAGTACACCGGCGCGGTCATGCAGCTCGCCATCGAGCACCGCGGCGTCACGCGCGACATGGTCTACCTCTCCGAGAAGTCCGTGGAGATGCACTTCGACATCCCGCTGGCCGAGCTCATCCTCGACTTCTTCGACCAGCTCAAGAGCCGCACCAAGGGCTACGCGAGCCTGGACTACGAGTTCTCCGACTACCGCGCGAGCGACCTCGTGAAGCTCGACATCCTGCTCTCCGGCGACGAGGTGGACGCGCTCAGCTTCATCGTCCATCGCGACAAGGCCTACGCGATGGCGCGCGGCCTGTGCGACCGCCTCAAGGAGATCATCCCGCGCCAGCAGTTCGAGGTGCCCATCCAGGGCGCCATCGGCAACAAGATCATCGCGCGGAGCACGGTGAAGGCCGTGCGCAAGGACGTGCTCGCCAAGTGCTACGGCGGCGACATCTCGCGCAAGCGCAAGCTGCTCGAGAAGCAGAAGGAGGGCAAGAAGCGC